>VAZF01000580.1 GCA_005888425.1 Alphaproteobacteria bacterium | reverse complement strand
CAATCGCCGGTTCGCGAACGTCGGCTGTCTTGTGTTCGGAAATAGGCTTTTCGGAATCTGCTGAAGGCGCGATCGTTTGCGGTTCGGGACTGAGCTGAGAAGGTACGTCGGCGCGCTGAACGGGATCAGTGTCAGTCCGAGCTATTCCGAGCGAGGTCTTTTCGACGTCGCTGTCAAGCCGGTGCTGATCGGCACCATTCTCAGTTGCAGTATCGGCCCAAGCGCTCGGCTTTTTGGGTCCCTCAAGTTGGCTCGCTCCGAAAGATCGGTGCGGTCTTAGCCAACTAGTCTCCTTAGTGCCGCTGACGCCGGAATTGCCGGCGCTCCGCTCCTCGATCATGCGCGAGACCTGGATGACGACCTCCTGACGAGAGCGGCCGGTTTTTAGAAGCTCCTGGAACACGCGCCTCGCGGCTGGATCATCTCCGGCCTCTATCTTATTCGTGAGCTCATCGTAAAGCTCGTCCGAGTTTTCCGAGACTTGCACGGTACTAATGCTCCCAAACCACGCTTTCAGCGCACTCTAAGCACTTCAGCTTTCGACAAACGGCAACGCATTCGCGGCAAGCTCCGCCTGACGCAGCTCGCTTGCTCTTGATGGTGGTACGCGCGTCGTCGCCAGGCCAATGGTCAGCTCCCCGTCTGCAGCCGCAGCGCCCCCATTTGCGAGAATTCGCACTCGGGAGGCCTGTTGCTCGCCAGGATAGCAAGGACTTCGAGCTACGTCAGTGCGTAGCCCGGACGTGTTCGTTGGGCGAGCATTGTGAGATTTCGGCCCTTGCCACGAAGGGGTACAAGACCAAGTCTTTGCGAATTTTATAAACATCCGGAATGAATCCGGAAAAGCTCGGGGAGGCGGCATAAAAATGAGGCAATCTCTTGAATTCCGCGCCGAGGCGCGCCGGCTATGAGGCGCCGTTCGTCGGAACGCTGTATCCGGTGAGCTCGGAACAGCCCGGAGCTGCACCGATCAATCTCGAAGCGAGTTCGGAACCGAATACGCGCACTTTCGATGATCGGACCGCGTCATTGAATCGCTCGCTCAGCTCCTCTCGTCTGGGCGGCCGTTGTCCGAGGTACTAGCAGAAGCCAAACAGCGCGCCGAAACACTTCCTAAACCGATAACTGCGAGTGGGGACCATCCGACATTTCGCAAGTGAACGACCGCTATGGAATGGCATCTTGCTCTTCCGTTGCGGTACCGCGAACGGCCGGAATCGGCGCGAAGCCGTCGAATTGATCGCGTTCTGCAATGACGGGTCGCCGTGTGGAAAGCGGTCATCGGCGGAACCGGCTCCGGTAGCGCCAGATCGTTCTACATTTCTTGACTCGGTTCCGGCACGCTCGGCGGCCCCAGCAGTCGCGCGGCAAACGACCTACCGGAGCCGGTTCCGGGTCTTTCGCAATCGGAGTTTGCCACGCGCGCATCACCCATCAGAAACTGTTGATCCGTGACGAAACAACAGATGACACACGCGCCGGCGATCAGGGCAGCAACAACGAGGGCAAAGCCCCGCTTTTCCGAAGCCGGCTCCGCATGCACGCCACCTCGTTCTTATCCACCGGCTCTGGCGAAACGAGCCAGAACCGATGCGCCGTAAGTTTCATTGACCTTGTTTCCTACCCGATCCAAGAGCTCGGGAGCGAACCTTTGCGAGCGCCCGCGACCGAGGCCCTTGGGTCGTCATGTGGCGCGTCGTACAGTCATGTTGCGGTCAGCTCCGCCGGAAGAAGCGCGTCGCGTTGCCCCAGAACAGCTTCTCGCGCGTGTCGCGGCCGAGGGACTTCCACGCCATGACATTGTCGACCGAATTCGGAAACTGGCATTCGGAGTGCGGGTAATCGGAGGCGTACATCAACGCGCCGTCGCCCAGAAACGCGGTGACCATTCGGAACATGTCCTCACCCTCCTGCCGCTCGATGCTGCAGAAGAACCGGCCGCTCGTTAGGTACTCGCTCGGCTTCATCTTCAATTCAGCGGTCGAGCCGACATAGGCGTATTGCTCGTCCATGCGCCGGCCCCAGAAGGGCAGCCAGCCAAAGCCGCATTCGAGGACGCCCAGGCGCAGGCTCGGATAGCGGTCGAGAATGCCGCCGCCGATGAACGAGGCGACAAACCGCATCGCGCCCCAGGGGTGTGATCCCAGGCGGCCGATGAAGATGTTGTCCCAGACATCGCGATAGCCCGGGTAGTAGGGCGGGTTCCAGGTCGAGCTGTGATGCACGATCGGCAGGTCGAGATCGGCGGCGGCATGCCAGATCGGTTCGAGGTCGGGATGATCCGCCGGGACGTGCTGGCCAAGCGACGGCTGGACCGCCACCGCCCAGTCCGACTTGCCCCATCGGCGGATTTCCTTGACCGCCGCATCGACGTCGCGTGCCGGCGCCCTGATGAGCCCCTTCAGCCGGTTCGGGAACTGGCCGCAGAACGCCGCCATGTGGCGGTGATAGGCGCGGGTCAGGCCCACTTCGAGCGCGGGATCATCCAGCCCGACGGTGCCGACCCAGGAAGTGGGGATCAGGAAATGGATGTCGGTCCCTTCCTCGTCCATGTCGGCGACGCGGTTGGCGGCGTTGTCGTCCTGCACGCCGGGGCGCGGCAATTGGCTGCCGCGCCAGTTCGACTCGCGGCCGCTGTGGTCGGCGCGCGGCGCCGCCTCGCCGAGAATGCGGCGGTAGTATTGCGTCGCGACGCGGTAGTTGTGGCCGCCACCGGAGTGCTCGGCCGATTGCCGGATCGGCACCCGATAGGGTTCAAGCTCCTCGAGGCGTGGCCGAAACTCGGGATCGACATAGCGCTCCAGCACCTCCGCGGCGGGCATGACATGCGTGTCGGAATCGTAGATGCGGAACCCGTTCCTCATGGTCCCTCTCCTCCCTCGGCCGCTCGGTGCAAAGCCGCCGGCTTAGTCCAGCAGTGCCGAGAGGCGCTCTCGATCCATTTCTGCGTGATGCCTGGCGCGGTAGCTAG
>VAZF01000162.1 GCA_005888425.1 Alphaproteobacteria bacterium | reverse complement strand
AAGCGGCGAGATAAGCCGCGGCTTGGGTAGGTTGCCGCGCAGCCTCGATACCGACCGTGAAGCCGGCGCCCGGCCGGCCGCGGAATCGGTGAGGGATTTTCCCTCGGCTGCGCTAGAATATGTGGAATGCTCCTAATTCGGAGTACGTCGATCACCCGCGACCGGTGGCCGGAAAGAGCCGCTGGCGCCTGGATGAGGAGACCCTGTGCATGGCCGATGCCGTAGCGCGCGACCTGCAGATCCCGGTATCGAGAAGGCGGCCGCGCGCCCGCGTGCTGGTTCAGCGCAAATCGTTGATCGCCTTTCTGTTTGCGTTGCCGCTGATCACGATTGTCACCTGCCTGGTGATCTACCCGGCCTTTTATTCGATGCACCTGGCTACGCTGAACAAGTCGATGACCAAATTCGTCGGCTTCGGAAATTTCGAGTTCCTATTCCGGCGCAACACCTTCTGGATGGTCGTCGAGCAGTCGGTCCTGTTCGCGGTAACCGCCGTCATTTTCAAGGCGCTGATCGGGTTCATCGTCGCCCATTTTGTCCACAACATCCCGCTGAAGGGCCAGCGCAAATGGCGGGGCATGCTGCTGATCCCGTGGGTCATCCCGCCAGCGATGAGCACCCTCGCTTGGCTGTGGCTGTTCGACCCCTCCTACAGCGCTTTCAACTGGATCCTGACCCATCTCGGCCTGTCCGGCATCCCGTGGCTCGGCAACCCGTACTGGGCGCGGTTCGGCGTCATCCTGGTCAATGTCTGGGTCGGCTCGCCCTTCTTCATGATCATGTATCTGGCGGCCCTCAAATCGGTGCCGGAGCAATTGCATGAGGCGGCGGCGATCGACGGCGCCAACTGGTTCCAGAAGATCTGGTACGTAAACCTGCCGATGATGCGCAACATCATCCAGATCACGGCGCTGTTCTCGCTGATCGTGACCTTCGCCAATTTCGACATCGTCAAGGTGTTGACGAATGGCGGCCCGGTCGATCAGACGCATGTCTTCGCGACCTGGGCCTTCACCTTGGGCATCTGGGGCAACGACATCCCGCTCGGCGCGTCGGTGTCGTTGTTCATGTTCCCGATTTTAGCGGTTGCGGCGGCGCTGATCCTCCGCAACATCCGCAAACGCGGCAACGAGGCTTAAGTAGATGACCACGGCAACCGCACAGATCGCCGCCTCGGACCGCAGCGCGGTCCGCTACGGCAGCATTTCGCGCGGCCGGAAGCGGACGCTCTATTGGTCGTATTTCTTCCTGATCCTGTTCGTCATTTTCTTTCTGATGCCGCCGATCTACATGTTCATCACCTCGCTCAAAACGAGCGCGGAGATCGGCGCGGTCACCAATCCGTGGTGGGTCTATCACCCGACCTTGCAGAACTACATCGACCTGTTGAGCCAGGCGCAGTTCCTGACCTTCTTTAAGAACTCGGCGCTGGTCGCGGTGATCGTCGTCGCGGTCACGATGGTGGTCAGCATTCTCGCCGCCTTCTCGCTGGCACGCATGAAGTTCTGGGGATCGGGGACTTTGGCGACCGGTGTGTTCCTGACCTATCTGATCCCGGAATCGCTGCTGTTCATCCCGTTGTTCAAGATCTTCGCCTTTATCCATGACCTGACCGGCATCGAGCTGATCAATCATTGGTGGGTGCTGATCTTTCTGTATCCGACGCTCACTGTGCCGTTCGCGACTTGGATTATGATCGGCTACTTCTCCAGCATCCCGAAGGAGTTGGACGAGGCGGCGCTGATCGACGGCGCGGGCTACCTGCAGATCCTGACCAAGATCTTCATCCCGGTGGCGCTGCCGGGAATCATCGCAGCGACGATCTTCACGTTCACGGTGTCATGGGCGAATTTCCTCTATCCCCTCGCCTTCACGACATCGGCCGACCAGCTTGTGCTGCCCGTCGGCATCGTCACGACCCTGATCAAGGGCGACGTCTACAACTGGGGCCAGATCATGACGGGTGCGCTGCTCGGCGCCGCCCCGCCATTGATCATCTACGCGTTTCTGATGGACTACTATATCGCCGGTCTGACCGCCGGCGCGACCAAGGGCTAATGGAGTAACTTATGGCCGAAGTCGCCCTTCGCAACATCGTCAAGACCTTCGACCGCACCCCCGCGGTCGCCGGCATCGATCTCGATATCTCCGACCGCGAATTCGTGGTGCTCGTCGGGCCCTCGGGCTGCGGCAAGACCACGACCCTGCGGATGATCGCCGGTCTCGAGGAAGCCACCTCCGGCGAGATCTATATCGGCGACCAGCTGGTCAACGATGTGCCGCCGAAGGACCGGGACATCGCAATGGTGTTCCAGAATTACGCGCTTTATCCGCATATGACCGTCTACGAGAACATGTCGTTCGGTCTGCGGCTGAAGAAGTTCCCGAAGGCGGAGATCAAAGAGCGGGTCGAGAACGCAGCGCGTATCCTCGACATCACGAACCTGCTCGACCGGCGGCCAAAGCAGCTGTCGGGCGGCCAGCGTCAGCGTGTCGCGATGGGCCGCGCGATCGTCCGTAACCCGAAGGTCTTTCTGTTCGACGAGCCGCTGTCGAACCTGGACGCCAAATTGCGCGTCCAGATGCGGATGGAGATCAAAAAGGTTCATCAGAAGGTCACGGTGACGACGGTCTATGTGACGCACGACCAGGTCGAGGCAATGACCTTGGCCGATCGCGTCGTCGTCATGAATGGCGGCAAGATCGAGCAGATCGGCTCGCCAAACGAAGTTTACCACCGTCCGACCACTCGGTTCGTCGCCGGCTTTATCGGCTCGCCCGCGATGAATTTCCTGCCGTGCCGGCTAGTCGAGGGAAGCAATGGCAGCGCCGGTCTTTCGATCAAGCTGTCCGACAAGCTGAGCTTCCCGATACCGCCGGACCGCATCGCGCGGTATCGGCCTTATGCCGGCCGCGAGCTGATCTTCGGCTTGCGTCCCGAGGACATCATCGAAAAACGGGGTGATTTGCCGCCGGGGCGGGCCGCCTTCGACGCTCAGCTCGATGTTGTAGAGCCGATGGGCATGGAAACGATGGTCTATTTCCTGGTCGATAGCACCGAGGTGTGCGGCCGGGTCGATCCGGCGGTTGCTGGCAAACCCGGCGAGACGATGCCGCTCGTTGCCGACCTCAACCACATGCATCTAATCGATCCGCAAACCGACCAGGTGCTCTGACCCGCCTTTCGACGTCTCGGTCAAGCCGCCGCCCCTAGCGGCGGCTTGTGCTTTTCTGCGAGGGGTGACCGATGTTGGATGTGCAGGACAAGGTCGTTGCGATTACCGGCGCGGCGCGCGGGCTTGGCCAGGAATTCGCCGTAAGCCTCACGGCGGGCGGTGCCCGCATCGTTGCCGGCGACATCAACGACTGCGCCGAGACCCTCGATCTGGTGAGCAAGACCGGGCGCGAGGGAGTCGGGGTCAAGCTCGACGTCACCGATGCCGCTTCGGCCCAGGCGATGATCGAGGCGGGCTTGCGCGCCTTCGGCCGGCTCGACGCGCTGATCAACAATGCCGCGCTTTACGGCGCTCTCCATGGCGGCCGCTTCGATGGGATCGACGAGGCGGAGTGGGACGCCGCGATGGCGGTAAACGTCAAGGGCATCTGGAATTGCTGCAAGGCGGCCGTGCCGGCGATGCGCAAAGCCGATGGCGGCAGCATCATCAACATCGCCTCCCTCGCCGCGACCTATGGCATGCCGTATGGGCTGCACTACACAACCTCGAAGGCGGCCGTGATCGGTTTGACGCGCGGTCTTGCGCGCGAACTCGGACGCGACCGCATCCGCGTCAATGCGCTGGCGCCGAGCGCTGT
This sequence comes from Alphaproteobacteria bacterium, assembly GCA_005888425.1. Lineage (GTDB taxonomy): Bacteria > Pseudomonadota > Alphaproteobacteria > ATCC43930 > CGMCC-115725 > DATARH01. The sequence goes on along the minus strand of VAZF01000162.1, from coordinate 10,818 downwards.
CATCACCGAAGGGACCCGCGAGTTTTTCGGTGCCAAGCTCGACCGCGCGCTGGATACGATCAAGACGAGCCAGACGATTCAGCGCAACCTGATGCCATCGGATCTCGCCGGAACGGTGCAATGGCTGATCTCGGACGCAAGCGCGTTTGTGACCGGCCAGACGATCGCGGTCGATGGCGGCACTGTGATGCTGTGAAGGAGGAGCACGCATGCAGCTGGCGGGGAAAGCGGCGCTGATCAGCGGCGCCGGCGGCGGTATCTGCCGGGCCATCGCGGTGGCGTTTGCCGAGGCGGGCGCTGCGGTGGCGTGTTGCGACCTCAATCCTGAGGCCGCGGCCGAAACCGCCAGGCTTGTCACCGCGGCCGGGGGCCGGGCGCTCTCCCAGGTGTGCGACGTCGCGAGCGAGGCTGCGACGCGCGATGTCGCCAATGCCGCTCATGACGCGTTCGGTCGGCTCGATATTCTCGTGCACGGCGCCGCACCACACGATCCGAGCGGCACCGTCCTCGAGACGACGCTCGCCGATTGGCAGCGGGTGCTCGACATAAACCTGACCGGCGCGTTTCTGCTGAGCCGTGCCGTGCTGCCGCACATGATCGCCGCCGAGGGCGGCTCAATCATCTTTATCGCCTCGCAGCTCGGCCGGGTCGGCAGCGCCGGCCGTGCCGCCTATTGCCTTTGCCGCGGCGAACCGGGAGATCGGCCCCAAACACGTGCTCGGCCGCCTCGGCCGGCCTTCGGAGATCGCCCCCGCCGCCGTCTATCTGGCGAGCGAGGCTGCGAGCTTTGTCACCGGCAGCGATCTCCTGATTGACGGCGGCTACACCGCGATCTGAGCCTCAGATTTCGAGGACCTCGAGCACCTCGCCATTTGCAGCGAAAGCGGCTGCCAGCAGCTTGCCGCCGCGCCCGGCGCCGCCGTCGAGCGAGACTGCGTAGTCCCGCTGCACGAGGCCGCGGCGATCGCGGTCAAAACCGCGAATGACCCGCCGAAACCCCTCAAATGGGGCCGTGAGCTCCAGGATGTCCGTGGGCCCCCACCAGAAGGCGTCGCCTTGATCGGCAAGGGGCCGCGCCGGGTTGAGCCCGGCGCTGACAAAGAGCAGCGGTCCTTCCAGAGCCACCGCTGCATGGCGCAATATCGAAAACAGCGGGGTGTGCCCCGGCCGCGCATTCATCGCGTCGCGCATGCCGCTCGTCCAGCGTGTCATCGTGCGCGGACCGTCGCGGCTCGCGGCAAACCCCTGCCGCATCTCCGCGCCATAGCCCGCGACCGTCGGCTCGACGCCGTTCCGCGCCATCCAGCCCAGGACCTCGCCAGGGTTCTGGGCAAATTGCAGTTGCAGGAGCTTCTGCCACATCTCTTCCTGCGCCCCGCGCAGGAACACTATATCGGAGGCAAAGCCGCGCGGCCGCGCCATGATGCGGCTGCGGAAATCGATCAGCTCGTCGATCGTCGCAACGACGGCGCTGCCATGGCCCAGGTAATTGCCGAGATAGATGAGGCGGTCGCCATCGACGAACCGCGCCGCGATCTGGTCATGCAGACGGGAGAGGCGCTCAGCCTCGCCGTGCACCGATCCGACAGCCCAGATCCGACGCGCGCCACGCAGGCGGGCGAGCTTGCCCTCGGGGCCGCCTTTCACCCCACCCTCCACGCGGCCATTTGCCGCTGGCGCCCCGTAAGGGCCGATCAGGCGGCCGACAGCAGCTGCTCGACTCGGCGGACCGCTGTTGTTTCGTCGATCCGCTCGACCGCCGCGAACTCGCGGACCAGCCGGTCGAGCGCGGCCTGATAGATCTGCCGCTCGCTGTAGGACTGCTCCGGCTGCCCGGCATTTCGGAACAGATCACGAACGACCTCAGCAATGCAGGCCGGATCGCCCGAGGCGATCTTGGCTTGGTATTCCTGCGCCCGGCGGCTCCACATCGTGCGCTTCGCCCGGGACCGGCCGCGCAATTTGGCGAGGGCGGCGTCCATCTCCTTCCGGCTCGACAGCTTGCGAAGCCCGGAAACCTTGGCCTTGGCGAGCGGCACGCGCAACGTCATGCGGTCCTTGTCGAACACGACAACAATGACGCTCAACGTATGCCCGGCGATCTCCTGCATCTCGATCGTGGTGATTTTCCCCACCCCGTGAGTGGGGTAGACCACGAGATCGCCCTTGCCGAAAGGTACCTTCTCGACCGTCATGTTATTCCGTCTCTCACGCAACTGACCCGAATGGCGGCAGTCGAAACCTCCAGGGGTCGCCGACGACAGGGGGCAACCGTCCAACACCTCAAAGGAAGGCCGCGGGACGAGGGGGAGGCGTTCGATAAGCGCCAGTCAAATTTGTATCATATTCTCGGCTGGCAAGCCAGCAGATCAGCCATGCCGCACTCGCAGAGGCGGGTTAGGACTATCCCGGAGCGCGGCGTAGAGCCGCCCAGGAGCTCCCGGGAGAGGCTCAGCGGCCCCCGGGATTGGGGCTGAAGAACTTGTCGAACTTGCCGTCGACGTCCTTCCACTCGTCGGCATCTTCGGGATAGGGCTTCTTGCGCGTGATATTGGGCCAATTCGCCGAATATTGCCGGTTGAGCTCGAGCCATTTTTCGGCGACCGGCTCGCTGTCCGGGATGATCGCCTCGACCGGGCATTCGGGTTCGCACACCCCGCAATCGATGCATTCGTCGGGGTGGATGACCAGCATGTTCTCGCCCTCGTAGAAGCAATCCACCGGGCACACTTCGACGCAATCCATGTATTTGCAGCGGATGCAGGCTTCAGTGACGACGTAGGTCATGGTCTCGCGTCTCTTCCTTGGCTTCCTCGGCCTCGCGCAAACTAATCATATCGTAGCGCCGCGGCGGTCGCGCGGGCAAAAACACGCCGCGTAACACTGGTACAGGGATGACAGTTCGCCGCACCCCCGGCAGATCGGCCACGCTCGCGGTTCGGCGGCGCGGCCCTCCTAGCATGCTGCTTGCCGCCGGAGCAAGCCTGGCGCCCTCTGGTCGGCCGAGTGCCGCCGTACTGCGCCCGGCGGAAATTTTGTCCGGGATGAGCCGTTATCGCCCGACACCCCTGAAAAGCCGGATCCCGTGAAGAGACGCGGCAAGATCGTTCTCCTGCACTTCGTCGGCCAGATGCCCCTCGCCGGGATCGCCTGGCAGGCTGTGCATTATCTGGCACCGCTGCAAAAGCTCGGCTTCGAGACCTGGTATGTCGAGGACCATGGCGCCAACCCCTACGATCCGCGCATCAGCAGCGTCGTCATGGATTGCGCCTATAATCTGGGCTACCTGCGCGCCGCGCTGGAGCGGCACGGCCTTGGCGAGCGGTGGGCCTATTGGGATGCGATCAACGATGTCTATCACGGGCTTTCCCGCGAAGCCGTGCGGACGCTCTACGCCGAGGCCGACGCGCTGATCAATTTGTGTGGCGCGACGCAGCTGCGCGAGGAGCACCTGCGCTGTCCCGTGCGCATCATGATCGATACCGACCCGGTCTATGAGCAGATCAAATACGCCAAGGCCGACCTTGCGGCGCGCGCCTATGTCGACGCGCACACACATTTCTTTACCTACGGCGCCAATCTCGGCACCACCGCCTGCCCGATCCCGCTTTCCGGCGTGCCGTGGCGCGCCACCCGCCCGCCCGTCGATCTCGACCTTTGGCCTGAGCCGCCGAGGGACGCCGCCGCCCCGCCGTGCTTCACGACGATCGCTACCTGGGAAAACAAGGGCAAGAACATCGATTTCGAGGGCAACAGCTATCTCTGGTCGAAGCACACCAACTTTCTCGAATATCTCGACCTGCCGCGGCATCGGCCGCAGACCTGTTTCCGCATGGCGATGCTCCCGCCGGACGAGGCCGTCCGCGAGACCGTCGAGGCTGGTGGCTGGGGCCTCGCTGATCCACGCCCCGTGTCGGCTGGGATGGACGCCTACCGCGATTTCATCTCGGGCTCGCGCGGCGAGTTCACCGTCGCCAAGGACATCTATGTCCGGCCGAACAGCGGCTGGTTCAGCGACCGGGCCGTCTGCTATCTCGCCGCCGGCCGGCCGGTCGTGACGATGCGCACAGGCTTTGATAGCTACTGCCCCGCCGGGCATGGCCTGTTCGATTACGCGAGCAAGGACGAGGCGCTGGCGGCGATCGACACGATTGCCGCCGACTATAGCGGCCACAGCCGCGCCGCCCGCGAACTGGCCGGCGACTGCTTCGCCGGCGAGCGGGTTCTTGCCCAACTCTTGGCCGAGACGGGGCTATGAACTGAGCAACCGCCGGTTTTTCAGGCAATTCGGCTTGACAGTGCTGCGCCCTCGGCGCAAACGACACGTCAACACAATCAGTCGATCATCCCACCTTCGCGCGACGAGCACAGCAGAACCCATGGCTTTTGTCAGGATATTGCTGGGCGCGGAGCGGCGATGGAATGCGCTTGCTGCGGCGCTCTTAGCCGCCGCGGGGATCCTCGTTCTCGTGACCTTCCCCGATTACGGCGTCACCTGGGACGAGGACGTCCATAACTGGTACGGCGTCTTCGCCCTCGATTACTACCTCAGCCTGTTCAGCGATCAGCGCGCCCTGAACTGGCTCAACCTCTACAATTACGGCGCCGCCTTCGACATGATCGCGGCGGCCTTCAACAAATTCTCGCCGCTCGGAATCTATGAGACCCGCCATTTGCTGAACGGGTTGGTCGGGCTCGTCGGCCTCGCCGGTTGCTGGAAGCTCGGCCGGGCATTGGGCGGGCCGCGCGCCGGCTTTCTCGCGCTCCTCTTCCTGCTGCTAACGCCGAACTATTATGGGCAGATGTTCAACAATCCGAAGGACATCCCGTTTGCCGTCGGCGGCGTCTGGGCGACCTATTACATGGTCCGCATCCTGCCGAGCCTGCCGTATCCGCCGTGGCGGCTGCTGCTCAAGATGGGCTTGGCGATCGGTCTGGCGCTCGGCGTTCGAGTCGGCGGATTACTTTTCCTGTGCTATCTCGGCCTGCTCCTGGGATTGTCGGCGGCATGGCAAGGCATTGCCGCGCGCCGCCTCAGCCTCTTCATCACGACCGGGCTGACGAGCCTGTGGCGCGTGCTGCTGCCCGTTGCCGGCGTCGCGTTCGCGGTCATGCTCGTGTTTTGGCCGTGGGCGCAGCAGGACCCGCTGGGGCATCCGCTGCGGGCGCTTGCCTTCTTCTCGCACGAGACCTTTCCGTTCAAGACGCTGTTCGATGGGCGTTTCGTGCCGGCGAGCGACCTGCCCTGGACGTATCTCCCGACCTACATCCTGCTCGCGCTGCCGGAGCTGGTGTTGGTGCTGCTGGCGGCGGCCGCGGTCTTGGCAGTCGTCGCGTTGGCTCGGCGAGACAATTGGGGCCGGCGCGAGACCGTGCTCGGCCATTTCCTGCTCGGCCTTGCGATCGTCTTCCCGGTTACCTACGCGATCGCAATCAAGGCGGTGCTGTTCGACGGCATGCGCCATTTCATTTTCGTGCTGCCGCCGATCGCGGTCGCCGCGGCAGTGATTGCCGACCGTGCTCTCGCCCGCCTCTCCGCCCTACCCTACCGTGCGCCGATCTACGCCGCGCTCGGGCTCTACGGGATCGCGCATATCGCGACGATGGTGATGCTGCACCCCGACCAGTATGTCTACTACAACGGCTTTGTCGGCGGCGTCGACGGCGCGCAGCGCAAGTTCAAGCTCGATTACTGGGCCAATTCCTATGCCGAGGCGGTGCGTGGCCTCGAGGACTACCTGAGGCACGAATACGGCGCCGATTTCGAGGAGCGCGAGTTCACTGTGGCCGTGTGCGGCCCGCCGATCTCGGCGCGCTACTATTTCCCCGACAACTTCCGGCTGGTGCACCGGCAGGACAGGGCCGAGTTCTTCATCGCTTTCACGAAAGACGATTGCGACCGCCTGTTTCCGGGGATTCCGGTTTACCGCGTCGAGCGCATGGGCGCGCTCTTATCCATGGTTCTCGATCGGCGCGACATCACCGCCGAGCAGCGCATGGTCAAGCGGCCGGTGGCCGGCGCGGTGACGAACCCGCGCCCCGTCTCCGCCTACCCCTGACGGAATAGCCGCCGCCGCTTTTTCGTTCTCAGCCGGAATGGACCCCGCTGAATATGACAAGCTCGACCGGCTCGAAGACCGGATGTGGTGGTTCGCGGCAACCCACGCCAATTTGATCATGCTGGCGCACCGGTTCGGAACTTCAGCGGCGCCACGACGGATCCTCGACGCCGGTTGCGGCACCGGCGGACTGCTGGCAAAGCTCGCCGCCGGCGAGGCGAGCATGGTTATCGGTCTCGACGCCGATGAGAGTGCCTGCGCCCGCACCCGCGCCAAGAGCGCGCGCCCGGTGTGCCGCGGTTCGGTGAATGCGCTGCCTTTCCGCGATGCGGCCTTCTCGACGATCTTTAGCGCCGATGTACTGTGCCATCGCGATGTCGACGACCGGCAAGCGCTGCAGCAGTTTCGCCGCTGCCTCGCGCCGGGAGGCATTCTCGTCCTGAACTTGCCGGCCTATCGCTGGATGCTGTCGGACCATGATGCCGCAGTTTACAATATCAGGCGCTACACCCGCCGCGGCACCGCCCAAATGCTGCGCGAAGCCGGGTTTCGTGTTCTCTACGCCAGCTACTGGAACGTCGTGCTGTTTCCGCTGATGGTCATTGCCCGCAAGATGCTGCCGTCGCGGGGGGCGACGAGCGATGTTCGTGCGTATTCCGCGCCGATGGAGGCGCTTGGCCGCGCTGCGACCGCGCTCGAACGATTTTTCCTGCAAGCCGGCTGGCATTTCCCGTTTGGCGGATCGCTGGTGGCGGTCGCCGGCAAGCCGGCCGAGAGCTGAGATCTCTGATGTCGGACAGTATCCTGGACCCCGCCGCTCCGGCCTCGCCGCGCTTCGCGCTGTCGATCGTCATCCCGGTTTATAACGGCGCCGCCAGCATCGGCGAGCTCGTCGCCGCACTCGAAGAGCTGCAGATCCCGGGCGGACACGAGATCGTGCTGGTCAATGACGCCAGTCCGGACAACAGCCTCGCTGTTTGCCGCGCTCTCGTCGAGCGGGCCCGCATCCCGATCACGCTGGTCGATCTCGCGCGCAATTATGGCGAGCACAACGCCGTCATGGCCGGGCTGCGTCACGCGAGCGGGGCGCATGTCATCACGATGGATGACGATCTGCAAAACCCACCGGAGGAAGTGGAGCGCCTTCTCGCCTACGCGCAGAGCACCGGGCACGAGGTCGTCTACACCCTCTACGACGAAAAGCAGCACGCCTTCTGGCGCAATCTCGGGAGCCGCTTCACGAACTGGGTCGCTAGCTTTGTGCTCGATAAGCCCAAAGGGTTTTATCTGTCGAGCTTTCGCTGCATGAGCGCCTTTGTCGTGCGCGAGATCACCCGCTACGATGGCCCCTTCCCCTATGTCGACGGGCTCATCCTGCAGGTGACGCAGGACATCGACCGGTTGACGGTCCGCCATCTGCCGCGCGCGGTCGGGCGGAGCAATTACACGCTGCGCCGTCTGTTGCGCCTCTGGCTCAGCATGTTCGTCAATTTCTCCGTCATGCCGTTGCGACTTAGCACGTTGACCGGTTTTGCGCTGAGCCTCATCGGCGCGGTCGGCAGCTTTGTGGTGATCACCGAAGCGTTGTTTTTCGCCCGTCCGGCGGGTTGGGCATCGTTGATGGCGGCGGTGCTGCTCTTGTCGGGCGTGCAGCTCCTGATCCTCGGCATCGTCGGAGAATATCTTGGCCGGCTCTATTTGACCGTCAACCGAAAGCCGCAATCGGTGGTCAAGAGCGTCACACGCGCGGACGCCACGCCGACCGAAGCAGCACGCCCGCCGCTGCGCTTGCGCGAACGGGCGTGACGGAGCACGACAAGTGGCGATCTATTACCTGAGCCTCGCCAGCGCGATCCTGTTTGGGGTCGCCGGACAGATCGCGCTCAAATCGGGCGCGACCGCGTCGCAAACCCTGGCGGCGCAATTCGCCAACCCGCTGACGCTCATCGGCTTCGCGATCTATGTGCTGGCCGCGCTTTTTTATATCGTCGCACTGAAGAAGATCCCGGTATCCGTGGCGTTTCCGTCGGTCGCGGCGAGCTACGCGGCGGTCGCGATCATCGCGCATCTGATGTGGAACGAGCCGTTCGGCTGGCCGCAGCTCGGCGGACTCGTGCTGATCGGCGGCGGTATCCTGCTGATCCATCAGCACTGACAAGAGATTTCGCCGCCGCCCCTTAACCGAAGAACTTGCGTATCTCCGCGATGACACGATCGACTGCGTCGTCCGCGAGCTGCGGATAGATCGGCAGCGACAGGATCTCGCCGGCCGCCTTCTCGCTGTTGCGCAGTCCGGTCGGGCCCAGCGCAACACGGCTGCGGTAGGCTGGGTGCAGATGCACGGGCATGGGATAGTGAATGCCGGTGCCGATAGAGCCTGCACGCAAATGTTCGCGCAGCCGGTCGCGATCCTTGCCGCGGATCACGTATTGATGAAAGACGTGGCTGGTATCGGCGCGGCGCCGCGGTAGCCCGATCGGCAATCCCGAAAGCCTCTCGTCGTATCGCGCCGCGATCGCCTGCCGCCGCTCGTTATCGGCCCTGAGCCGCGGCAGCTTGACCGACAGCACCGCCGCCTGGATTGGATCAAGCCGCGTATTGATGCCGCTACGCGCGCTGACATAGCGCTCGCGCCAGCCATATTCGCGAATCTCGCGTGCCGCTTCGGCGAGCGTGGCATCGGCAGTCGCGACAATCCCGGCATCTCCGAGTGCGCCCAGGTTTTTCGTTGGATAAAAACTGAAGCAGGCAATATCGCCAAAGCTGCCGGCCGGGCGCCGACGATACACCGCACCATGGCTCTGCGCGCAATCCTCGATAACGCGCAGACCCTGCACGCGGGCGATCTCGCCGATGGCAGCGAGATCGGCCGGCTCGCCGTAAAGATGCACGGGCAGGATGGCGGCGGGCCGGCCGGGCGGCGCATCGCGCAGCGCGGCGTCGAGCGCTGCCGGATCCATCGCAAACCCGCCGGGCTCGATGTCGACCAGCACCGGCTTCGCGCCGGCCCTCTCGATCGCGGCGACGCTAGCGACGGCGGTGTGCGACACCGTGAAAACGAGGTGACCTTCGCCGATGCCGCAGGCGCGCAATGCCAATTCGAGCGCATCGGTGCCGCTGGCGCAGCCGATGCCGTGCGCGAGGCCGAGATTGGCCGCGAATTCCCGTTCGAACTGTTCGACTGCGCGCCCGAGAATGTACTGGCCGCTTTCGAGCACCTGCATAATCGCGGCGTCGATCTCGGTCTTTTGAGCGAGATAGGCGGCGCGCGGATCGGTCTGCGGGATCGGAGCAGGCTGTATCATGATCTCAAAGGTAATCGGTCAGGTGGCGGCGGTAATATTTCAGCGAGCGCGCGAGGCCGTCATCGAGATCGACCCGCGGCGCCCAGCCGGTCAATTCGCGAAACCGGCCGTCGTCCGTGACAAAGTCGCCGATGTCGATGCGCTTGCGTTCCTCCGGAAACTCGCGCCGCTCGAAATGTCCGCCGCCATTGGCGCGGATCAGCGCCTCTGCGAGTCCCAGCAGTGAATAGGGCTCGCCGCCGCCGATATTGAGCGCTTGCCCCGCGGTTTCGCGCTTCAGTGCTGCTATCAAAAAGGCTTCGACGGCATCCTCGACAAAGAGGAGCTCGCGGCGCTGTTCGCCGCCCCACACCTCAAACGCGGCCCCTTCCAGCACACGGCGCAGCCAAATACCGAGGAAGTTCTGGCGCGCATCCCGGATGCGCATGCCGGGACCATAGACATTGGTCAGCCGCAACGAGCGGGTGTTGAGCCCGTACACGTCGTGGAACAACAGGTGGTAGGCCTCCCCCGCCATCTTGTTTACGCCGTTGACATCGGCCGGACGCAGCGGATGCGCCTCGTCAACCGGCAGGTATTGCGGCCGGCCGTAGATCTGGCGGGTGCCGGCATGAACGACGGCCATCTCAGGAGCGACGGCGCGACACAGTTCAAGGAGCTGCAATTGCGCGGCGCAGTTGACCGCGAGGTCGTGGTCGGGCGCATTCATCGAGTCGAGGTGGCTGGTCTGCGCCGCGAGATCGAACAGGAAGTGCTGTCCGGCCAAAAGGTGCCGCATCGCTTCGCGGTCGCGGATATCGGCGATGTTGACCCGCACCCGGTCGCGAATGTCGGCAATGTTCGCGGGATTCCCGCCGGCATCCGGCACCATGCTGTCAACGAGCAGCACCTCGGCGCCGAATCCGACCAGTCGCCGGGCCAAGGCCGAGCCGATCAGGCCAAGGCCGCCGGTGATCATAACGCGGGCATCGCGAAATCCGGCAAAACGCGAATCAGAACGGGACGTCACCACTCCCTCGCCTCTGCAGGGAAAATCGGCCTCCATGCCCGGCCGAGTATAACCTGTTGATGAAATAAGTCTTTCCTGTCGCCGCCGCAGGCCGGCAGCCAGCCCGCTTGTCCGCCGCCCTCATGGCTACCAGCAAGAACGGCAGATCGGGGGGACTATTCCGGAATGCGTCGCTTCGGCTTATTCGCCACAACCTGTGGCTTGCTCGCGCTGCTGCTCGAGGGCTGCGGCGGCGTGCCGAGCCATACCGCGCTGAGCGGCCGCGCCTGCCTCGCCCGCCTGTCGGCGCACGATATCAGCTACCGGCCGACGGATATCGGCGACCCGGGGGACCCGCATTGCGCGGTCGATACGGCCGTCAAGATCAGCCGCATTCATGCCGCGTTCAATCAGCCCGCGACGATGAGCTGCGCGCTCGCCGACCGTCTCGACGAATTCGAGCGTG
>VAZF01000579.1 GCA_005888425.1 Alphaproteobacteria bacterium | reverse complement strand
CAGCCCAATTTGCGGCATTATGACGCGAAGCTCCCGGGGCGCGGATAATCCTTTTGCCGTCGTCGGCGTTGGCGCGTCGGCCGGCGGGGTCGAGGCGCTGCAGGCGTTCTTTTCGCCGATGCCGCCGGAACCCGGCATGGCGTTTATCGTCGTGACGCATCTCGGCCAAGGCTACGAGAGCGCGCTGCCGCAGATCCTGAGCCGGTCCACAAAACTGCCGATCGTCCCGGCGCGACACGGCGAGGCCATCGAGCCAAACCGCGTCTATGTGCTGGTGTCCGACTCGGTGCCGACCTTGCGCCGCGGCAAGCTGAACCTGCGGCAATCGGCTAACCGCCACGAATACAACCCGATCGACGTCTTTCTCGCCTCGCTGGCCGAGGATCGCGGCGAGTATTCGGTCGCGGTGATCCTGTCCGGCACCGGGCACGACGGCACGCTCGGCGCCCGGGCAATCAAGGAAAAAGGCGGGCTGACGATCGCGCAGCAGACCGATCAGACGGCGCCGCGCTACCCGGATATGCCGGACAACGCGATGGCCTCGGGCGCGATCGATCTGAAGCTTCCGGTCCAGGACATGGCCGGGAAGCTGGTCGAATATGTCCAGGGCCTGGGCACGCTGGCGGTGAGCGCCCGCGGCGACGGACGAAGCCAGCGCGACCGAATCGCCAATGCGTGCCAAGCGATCTGCGACATCCTGCGCGACGAGCTCGGGCACAATTTCGCCGGCTACAAGGAACGCACCTTCCTGCGCCGCATCGAGCGCCGCATGCAGGTGCTCGAATTGCGCGATATCGAAGATTACGTCGAGCGGCTGCGGCAGGACCGTCCGGAGGTGGTCCAGCTGTTTCATGATCTTCTGATCGGCGTTACAGCGTTTTTTCGCGACAAGGACGCATTCGAGGCGTTAGCCGAGCGCGTTATTCCGCATCTGTTCGAAGATAAGGGGACGAGCGATGCGGTCCGAGTCTGGGTACCCGGATCCGCAACCGGCGAGGAGGCCTACTCGATCGCCATGCTGCTGCTCGAACAGATGGCGGAGCTCAAGGCGCGGCCGAAGGTCGTCGTGTTCGCGACCGACATCGATGATCCGGCGATCGGCGTAGCGCGCGCGGCGCGCTACCCCGCGGCGATGCTGAAGGACATCAGCCCACAGCGGCTCGAGCGTTTTTTTACCGGCGACGGCGTCAGCTACACGCTGAGCAAGGACGTGCGGGACCTCTGCATCTTTTCGTCGCACAGCGTAATCCGCGATCCGCCCTTCTCGCGCGTCGATCTGATCTCGTGCCGCAATCTGCTGATCTATCTCGACAAGGAGCTGCAACAGCGGCTCGTGCCGGTGTTTCATTACGCGCTGCGGCCGGGCGGTTACCTGTTTCTCGGCACCTCCGAGTCGCTGACCCAGCATGCCGAGCTGTTTGCGCCGCTGGATCGCAAGAACCGCGTTTTTCAGCGGCGCGACCATCCGGGCGTGCCTCTCGGATTGCCGTTGCTGATCCCCCACTGGCGGCACGGCTTGCTCGAGCTTCGCCCGGTGGTCAGAAATCAGCCGGGATTGCCGCTGCGGCTTGTCGCGGAAGGCCGGGTTATCGAGCAATTCGCGCCGGCGCATGTTGTTGTGACGCGCGACGGCGATATCGTGCATTTTTCGACCCGCACCGGCAAATATCTGGAAAACGCGCCGGGCGTGCCGACCCGCAATCTTGTCGCGATGGCGCGCCGGGGGCTGCGGCTCGACCTGCGCACCGCGCTGGGTGAGGCGTTTGAGGGCCGCCGGACGATTCGCCGGAACGGCGTCCACGTCGAGCTCGACGACCGGCACCAGGTCGTCGACATCGTGGTCGAGCCGTTGCCCGACAACCACCAGGAACTGTTGTTCCTGGTCGTCTTCTGCGACGTCGGTGCGCCGCTCGGCCACGAGCAGATGCTGCCCGCTTCGATCGCCGAGCACGCCGCCTCGACCGAGCAGCTCGAAAGCGAATTGCGGGAATGGCGCGAGCGGGTGCAGTCGGTCGTCGAGGAGTACGAGACCGCGCTCGAAGAGCTGAAATCGACCAATGAGGAGCTGCTCTCGATCAACGAGGAGCTGCAATCGACCAACGAGGAGCTGGAGACCTCACGCGAGGAGGCGCAATCGGTCAACGAGGAGCTGAACACGGTCAACAGCGACCTGCAGCGCAAGGTCGAGGAGCTGGATCGCGCCAACGATAATCTGCGCAACCTATTCGAGGGCACCGAAATCGGCCTGGTGTTTCTCGACAAAGAGCTGGTGATCCGCAGCTTCACTCCCGCGATCAAAACGATCTTCAACCTGATCGATCTCGACCGCTGCCCGCTGCTGACCGATATCGTCAGCGAACTCGCCGACCTCAATCTGCGCAACGAAATCGAGCCCGTTCTCGCCAACGGCAAAAGCCGCGAGCGGCGGGTCGTGCGGCGCGACGGC
>VAZF01000578.1 GCA_005888425.1 Alphaproteobacteria bacterium | reverse complement strand
GAGAGGAGTCGAACCCCTAAGCCCGAAGATGTGCTCGCCGCCCGCGGTTGCTTGTGGCTCAGTCGCGGCGGGCATCGCCCAGGTCGTCCAGCAGCTGTTTTGCCGCGATCAAATCGCCGGTGTCGAAACCCTCCGTGAAGCGGTCGTACACCGGCTGGAGACAGGCGATGGCATCGGCAAGACGGCCCTGATTTCGCAGCAAGCGAGCGAAGCTTGTGGCCGCACGAAGCTCCCAAGACAACGCCTCTTGCCGCCGCGCTCCAGCCAACGCCTGTCGGAAGAGAGCCTCCGCTTCTGCCGCAGACCCATTCTGCAATAGCAAAAGTTCGCCTTTGAGGCGCAGAAGTTCGGGCGTTACCCAGTCACCGTCGGGCAGGCCTAATCTTGATTCGACCAAAGCGAGGGCTTGGGCTGTCCGCCCGGTTTGGGCCAAGGCCTCCGCCAACTCGGTCACGGCATTCCAAGACTGAAATCTAAAGTTGGGTGCGGCGGTCTCTTGGTAACCACCTTCTTTAATCAGGATCACCCTTTGAAACGCAGCCCCATACGCGCCCCACAGCGGCAAGCTGCGCTCTCTCGCATGATCAAGCAGCATTTGTGCGTAACCTGCTGCGGCCCTCAGGTTTCTCGCCCACAGCGCAACCGGGCAGGCTGCCAGAGCAAGAGCCAAACAGAGAGAGTTTGCGTGGCCGGTTGCACGCGCCTCACCGATGCTCTGCTCAGCGGCGCGCAACGCCTGATCCGAAAGCCCCAGTAACCAAAGAGCCCGCGCGAGAAACACACGAGCCGAAACCCGCAGCTCAGAGCGAAACCGAATAAAATCCAGTCGATGATCGGCAGCGGAATAATTGTCTAAGGCTTGTTCCAGATGATGTCGCGCGCTGACCAGCTCGCCTAGATGATGTTTAGTCACACCAAGCGTGCGCTCGCCGAATAGCCGGTCGTACCGATCGGAGCCTCTTATGGCCAGATCATGGAACCGTTCCGCAAATGACAGTGCCGTGCGGTATCGCCCGCTCCAGGTGTGGTAGTACTGGAGGCCTGAGAGGGCGCGCAGCTGGTATTCCCGGTCGCCAAGGCTCTCGGCAATGTCGAGCGCCTTCGCGAACGCCGCGCTCATCTCGGAGGCCTCCGACGTCGACGCGCCCAGCGCTGCATGGAGCCTCATCTCCTCGCGCGGGTTTCGGCTCCCGCCGGCCCCGAGGGCGCCCAACGCTTGTTTGGCGCGACTGCGGCACTCCTCAAGAAGAGACAGGCGCATCCAGAGGGGAAAGGCTGCGGCGGTCAGCGCCACCCCGATCGATCGATCGCCACTTGTTGAAAAGACCCAGTCCAATGCCGCGCGCAAGTTGTCGATTTCCGGGCCATAATCGGCTAGCCAATCGTCCGTGGGCCGCGCCCGCGCGTCGGCTTCGGCGCGCTCGAAAAGATCGCGATAATATTCTGCGTGGCGGCGCGCGAGCCGTTCGCGCTCACCGCTCGTGTCAAGCTGTTCGATTGCATAGGCGCGAGTTGTGTCGAGCAGCCGGAACCGTGGTTTGGCGCCGCTGACATCCGCGACGACCAACGATTTCGCCACCAGATCCGCCAGAAGATCAATCACCTCGCACGGTGTGTCTGCGGTATCAATAGCGACGACTGCGGCAGCCTCGACCGTAAAGCCGCCGGCAAAGATGCCGAGCGCCCGGAAGAAGCGCTGCTCAGCCTCGCTCAGCAGGCCGTAGCTCCATTCGACGACGGCCCGCATCGTCCGATGCCGCGGCAACGTCGTGCGACGCCGCGCCGTCAACAGCGGCAAGCTGTGGTCTAGGCCGGCGGCAAGGCCTTCGACCCCAAGCACCTCGACGCGGGGCGCGGCGAACTCGATCGCCAAAGGCAACCCGTCGAGCTTCTGACAAATCTCGACGATGAGCGGGGCGTTCGCATCGGTCAGCGCGAAGTCCTCGACAATCGCGGTGACACGCTCGACGAATAGCTGCACCGCGGGACTGACAGCCGCCTCGGCGGCTGTCAGTCCAGACGAGGTCGGCGGGCTGCCGAGCGGCCCGAGGCGGTGCGAGCGCTCGCCCGCGACCCCGAGCGGCTCCCGGCTGGTCGCCAGGATGTTGACCCGAGGCACGCCGGTGAGAACCGCCGCCGCCAAGCTGGCCGCCGCCTCGATGACATGCTCGCAATTGTCGAGCAGCAGCAGCATTCGCTTGTCTCTAAGACCAGCGACCAGCCCGGGAAGCGGATTCTCGGTGCGGACTTCCAGGCCGAGCACCGTCGCAACCGCGCTCGGCACCAGGCGCGGGTCGCTGAGCGGCGCCAGATCGGCCAGCCACACGCCGTGTTCGTAATCGGCGATCATGCGCTCGGCGACGGCGAGGGCGACCGTCGTCTTGCCGATACCACCCGGCCCGACGACCGTCACCAGGCGCTGGCGCGACAGTCGAGACACGAGCGCCGCCACCGCTTCCTCGCGGCCGATCATTCGAGTCGCCGCGAGCGGCAGATTGTGCGCCAACGCGACTGCCGGCCGGAGCGCGGCCCGCGCTGGTTCGTCATGATGAACCGGGGCGACGAAATTGTAGCCCCGCCCCGGAACGGTGGCCACATAGCGATGGCCGCCTTGTCCGTCGCCGAGAGCGCGCCGCAACGCGCTGACTTGCATCTTTAGATTTGCCTCTTCGACGAACGTTTGCGGCCACGCTCGGGCAATCAGCTCCTCCTTGGCGACAACCTCACCAGAGCGCTCGACAAGAGCAGCCAGGATATCGAAGGCCCGGCCGTCCGCTGTCGCTGACGGTTCAGTCGTGATGGGCATGGCCCAACTCGTCCAGCAGCATTTTCGCCGCAATCAGATCGGCGGTGCCGAAACCCTCAGTGAAGCGGTCGTAGACCGGCTGGAGGCAGGCGATGGCATCGACTGATGGGCCCCGATTTCGCAGAAGCCGGGCGAGGCTCGTGGCGGCGCGGAGTTCCCAGGACAACGCACCTTGTTGGCGCGCCCAGTCGAGCGCTTGCCGGAAGTGATCCTCGGCCGCTGCCACGGCGCCGGGCCCGCGCTGAAGTAACAGAAGCTCCCCCTTGATGCGGAGCAACTCCGCCAAGAGCCGCAGTTCTTCGCTCTGTTCGGATCGCGTGATCGCACAATCAACCGCGGCGAGTCCTTCCGCGATCTCTCCCGCCAAGCATAAGGCCTCGGGCATCAAAAAGTCCATGAAGCGAAGGGTGGCGAAGCCGCCGAGTTCATCGGAGCCGGCGTGCAGCAGCTGCAGCCCGGCCGCTTTGTCGCCCCTCTTTATCAGCAACGCCCCGCGATACCCGCAACCGTAAGCATGCCAGCGAGCTAAACCATGCATCGTTGAATAATCAGTCAGCGTGCTGACGTAGTGGCCGCCGGAGGCCACATCCCCCGCCAACAGCGCGGTCGGGCATGCGCCAAAAACGAGAGCGTGACATATGGACAACACGTGATTGGACACGCGAGCGGCTTCGACTGCATCCTCGGCTGCCCGCATCGCCTGATCCGGAAAGCCGAGCAACCAAATAACTGGCGCCAGGAATGTGCGTGCCGAGACACACAGATCGACTTGGAAGCGGACGATGTGTGACTGGTTCGCCGAGTCGACATGCTGATCCAGAACAGCTTGGAGATGGCGCCGCGCTCTGACCTGATCGCCTAGATAATGGTAGGAGACGCCGAGTATCCGTTCGCCGATGAGCCGATGATTTGGATCGGCCGAGTTTGCGGCCAGAGCACAGAAACTCTGTGCCTGTGTCAGAGCGGCGCGATGCCACCGGCTGACGCGGTTCAAGGTCCACAACTCCCAAACCGCTCGTAGCCGGTACTCGGTGTCATCAAGCCGTTCCGCAAGCTCGAGACTCTGAGCCCAGGCCGCCTCCAGCTTGTTCGGTCTCGCTCCAATGTAGATCAGGGATGTCGCAAGTGCGGCATAAAGCTTCATCCCGCGGGACACATCCTGATTCGATTCAACGGCAAGGACTGCAAGCGCCTGCGAAACCCTACATCGCCATCCGGAAAAAAGGCCCAGTCGAGCGCTGCGCGCAAATCGTTGATTCCCCCCGCGTAATCCGCCAGCCACTCGGCCGTCGGACGCACCTCCCACTCGGCCTCGGCACACGCAAAAAGCTTACGGTAGTACTCGGCGTGGCGGCGCGCTCGCCGTTCGCGGTCGCCGCTCTCGTCAAGCTTCTCGATCGCATAAGCCCGGGTGGTGTCAAGCAGCCGGAACCGCGGCGAGGCGCCGCTGACATCGGCGACGACTAACGATTTCGCTACCAGATCAGCCAGACGGTCTATCGCCTCGCCCGGTGCGTCTGATGCATCGATGGCTACGGCTGCCGCAGCCTCGACCGTAAAGCCGCCGGCAAAGATGCCGAGCGCCCGCAGGAACCGCTGCTCGTCCTCGCTTAGCAGGCCGTAGCTCCAATCGACGACGGCCCGCATCGTCCGATGCCGCGGCGGCGAGGCGCGGACACGCGCCCTCAATTGCGGTAAGCCAGCACCGAGATGAGCAGCGAGCGCTTCGACCCCGAGTATCTCGACGCGAGGCGCGGCGAACTCAATCGCTAGCGGCAACCCGTCAAGCCTTCGGCAAATCTCCGCCACCGTCGAAGCGTTTTCCTCGGTCAGCGCGAAATCTTCGACAATCGCGGTGACACGTTCGACGAACAGCTGGATGGCCGTAAAGGCCGCCGTTTCGGCCGCGGTCGCCCTTGCCGAGTGCTGCGGAGTGCTGAGCGGTCCCACACGGTACACGTGTTCGCCCGGTATTCCGAGCGGTTCCCTGGTGGTCAACAAAATGCTGACATCTCGCGCTCCGCCAAGGATCGCCGCCGCCAGGCTCGCCGCCGCGTCGATGACGTGCTCGCAATTGTCGAGCAGCAGCAGCATTCGCCTGTCCCTAAGGGCGGCGATCAGGCCGGGAAGCGGATTGTCGGTGCGGACTTCCAGGCCGAGCACCGTCGCAACCGCGCTCGGCACCAGGCGCGGGTCGCCGAGCGGGGACAGATCGATCAGCCAGACGCCGTGTTCATAATCGGAGATTATGCGCTCGGCGACGGCGAGGGCGACCGTGGTCTTGCCGATGCCGCCGGGCCCGACGATTGTCAGCACGCGCTCTCGCGATACCCGCGAGACGAGGGTCGCCACGACCTCCTCGCGGCCGATCATTCGAGTCATCGCGAGCGGCAGGTTGTGCGCTGCCGCCGACGCGATCGTCGCGGGCGGCGGGGCCCGAGCTAGTTTTTCAAAGCGCACCGGGGCGACGAAATTGTAACCCCGTCCTGTAATGGTGGTGATGTAGCGATTGCCGCCTTGGCCATCGCCCAGGGCACGGCGCAAGGCGCTGATCTGGATCTTCAGGTTCGCGTCTTCGACGAAGGTTTTCGGCCAGGCTCGGGCTATCAGTTCTTCCTTGCCGACAACCTCGCTGGCGCGTTCGAGCAGCGTCGCAAGGATGTCAAAGGCACGGTTGCCGAGGCGCACCGGCTGGTCGCCTTCAAGCAGCAGCCGCTGCGCCGGAAGGAGCCGGAAGGGGCCAAATGCGATCGCGGTGCCGCCGTCCGTTGTCGCTGACGGTTCAGTCGTGATGGGCATGGCCCAACTCGTCCAGCAGCTGTTTTGCGGCGATCAGATCGGCAGTGCCGAAGCCTTCGGTAAATCGGTCATAGGCCGGCTGGAGAGCCGACATTGCAGCGGCCGGGTGGCCCTGGTCGCGCAGCAGCCGGGCGAGGCTCGTCGCGGCGCGCAACTCCCAAGATAACGTCTCCTGCCTACGCGCCCCATCGAGAGCCTGCCGGAAGACATCCTCCACCGCGTCTGTGGTTCCGGTAGTGCCTGCGCTCGGAGCGTGAGATCACCTCCTCGATCGCGGCGAGCCCTTCGGCGTTCTGCCCGGCGCGGCCCAAAGCCTCTGCCATCAGTAGTTCGATGAGCCGCAAGACGGCTGACCCGGCTTCGCCGAATTCGTCGAAGCCGGCGCGCAGCAACCGTAATCCGGCGAGGACATCGCCGCGCTGGATGACGAGCGCTCCCTGAAAGCTGCGGCCATAGGCGCGCCAATGGGCCAGTGCATGCCTTGTTGAATGGTCGAGCAGCATCGTCCCGTAATGTTCCGCCGCAGCCAGATCGCCGGTCAACAAAGCGAGCGGACACGCCGCGTGGGCCAGAGCCACACATAGTGAGATTATGTGATTAGCTGCGCGGGCGTCCTTCACGCTGCTGTGGGCGGCGCGCGTCGCCTGATCCGGAAATCCCTGCAGCCACAGAACCCGCGCAAGAAAGACGCTCATCACCACCCG
>VAZF01000577.1 GCA_005888425.1 Alphaproteobacteria bacterium | reverse complement strand
AGCGGCAAGGCTCTCGATCGCGCAATGGAGATTGCGCGGCGCCTGTCGTCGCATACGCCGGAATCGCTCGCCTACATTAAACGTCTCGTCCGCAACGCCATGGAGACGCCGCTGGCGCAAGGCCTTGCGCTTGAACGAAATCTCTTCTTGAAATTATGCATAAGCGAGGCTGCACTCGCGCGCATGCGTTCCTATGAAGAAAAGAAGATCACCTCGCCGTCCCGCTCATTCGAGATCTAAGGAGCGGAACCATGACTGAAACTAAATCAACGGTGCCGGTGCGGGTCATTGAGGAAACGTCTGCGTACTGGAGGATCGTGTTCGATTATCCGCCTTTCAACATTGTAGACGCCACCATTTTCGAAGAGCTCCAGGAACTGCTCGCGCGAATGAATGCCAGCCCGAGCCTACGGGTCGTCGTATTCGAAAGCGCGAACCCCGAGTTCTACCTTGCCCACTTTGATTTGACCGGCAAGATAGGGAACATCATGACTGCTGTCGGGGCTTCGGGCCTCCCGATCCTGATGGATACGTTCGTGCGTCTCACCAAGTCCCCGGTGGTCAGCATCGCGCGGATCCGAGGCTGTGTCCGGGGCGTGAGCAGCGAGTTCGTCCTCGCCTGCGACATGCGCTTCGCGTCGCGCGAGAACACGCGACTCGGCCAACCCGACGTAGGGGTGGGATTGCATCCCGGCGGCGGCGGTACGGAACGTCTTCCACATCTGGTCGGTCGCGGTCGGGCGCTCGAAATCGTTCTCGGCGCGAACGATTTCGACGGCAACACCGCGGAACGATACGGATACGTCAACCGGGCACTTCCAGACGCCGAACTGGACGGCTTCGTCGACGCGCTGGCGCGCCGGATCGCCTCCTTCGACCGGCGGGCCATCGCCGCCGCGAAGAATCTAGTCAACCATGTCTCGCTGCCGTCCGCCGACCGGCTCCTCGCCGCCATCACTTCTTTTGAGACCGCGCTGACTTGGTCTGAAACGCAGCAGCGAATCCAAGCCTTGTTAAAGCTCGGACTCCAACGGGAAGCTGATTTCGAGCATCAGTGGCCTGCCCGCCTCGGCACGCTCCTCGAGACGTAATTCCCCGTAGTCAGTCCCGCGGCGTGTCTCGTTTCGTTCAGTAGTAGCGCGGGATCGGGCCATTTTGCGGGGTGGCGCGGTCGCTGAGGTCCAGCATGACCTCGTCGATGTAGCACCAGCCCCAACCTTCCGGAGGATCGTACCCTTCGATGATCGGGTGGCGCGTCGCATGGAAATGCCGTGTCGCATGTCGATTCGGTGAGTCGTCGCAACACCCGACATGGCCGCAGGTCCGGCATAAGCGCAGGTGTACCCACGGCGAGCCGATCTTCAGGCATTCCTCGCATCCGAGCGCGCTCGGCTTCACATCGCGGATCGATGATTCGTGGGAGCATTCGTAGGCCATCAGGGTTCTCCAACCCGGGCTGGCGCCATTGCACTGCTGTCGGCTTTCTGCAGGAACCTATGCAACGCGGCGACCACCTGAGCCCCGTCGCCGACCGCCGCGGCCACCCGCTTGACCGAACCAGAACGCACGTCGCCGATGGCGAAGACGCCCGGCAGATTGGTCTCGAGCGAACCTTGGACATTGCGGCCGGTACTGACAAAACCCTTGTCGTCGAGCGCGACGCCGGAGCCGGCCAGCCAGTCGGTGTTCGGATCCGCACCGATGAACAGGAACAGGTGGTGGATCGAGTAGCTCCGATCTTCGCCCGCAAGCGAGCGGCAGCGGATCGTTTGGAGGATGCCGTCCTTACCCTCAAGCGTTGCAACGGATGTGTCGGGCAGGATCGCGATATTCGGCGTCGCCATGATTCGCTCGACCAGGTAGCGCGACATGCGTGCGGCAAGACTTGGACCGCGGACGATCATCCAGACCTTCGCGACCCTATCCGCCAGATAGACGGCAGCCTGCCCAGCGGAATTGCCGGCCCCGACCAGCGCCACCTCCTGGCCAACACAAAGCTGTGCCTCCAGCGGCGACGCCCAGTAATGCACCGAGGATCCTTCGAACGCCGCCAAATCGGGAATATCCAGGCGGCGATAGCGGGCGCCGCTGGCGATGATCACGGCGCGAGACCGGACCCGCTCGGCATTTGCCAGCGTCAGCCGAAAGCAGCCGGCGCCGCTCTCTACATCCAGCCGCCTGACCTCGTCCGGGATCGCCACCTCGGCGCCGAACTTTTGCGCCTGGGTGTAGGCGCGGGCCATCAGAGCCGTCCCGGTAATGCCGGTCGGAAAGCCGAGGTAATTTTCGATCCGTGCCGACGCGCCGGCTTGGCCACCAAAGGCACGGCAATCCAGAACGAGCGTAGAGAGGCCCTCGGATGCTGCATAGACCGCGGCAGCAAGCCCCGCCGGTCCTGCTCCGACGATCGCCACGTCATAAATCCGATCCGGTTCGAGCGTTACCAACAGCCCAATGCAGCGCGCCAGCGCGACTTCGCTCGGGTTGCGCAGCATTTCGCCGCTCGGACAGAGCACGATTGGCAATTCGCGCGGCGTTATGTGAAAGCGGTCGATCAAAGTTTGGGCGCACGCGTCGATGCCCGGGTCGAGCCGTTGGTGCGGATGTCCGTTGCGATTGAGAAAGCCCTCCAGCCGCAGCACATCGGCATTGTCGGCGCCGCCGACGATGATCGGGCCGCCCCCGCCGCTCCGCAGCAACGCGACGCGGCGCAATATCAGGGCCCGCATGATCCGCTCGCCGAGTTCGGCTTCCTCGACGAGCAGATCGCGCAGGCGGCGTTGCGGAATCACCAGGACTTCGACCGGTCCTCTCGCCACGCCATCGACCAGCGCCGGTCGGCCCGACAACTGGGCGAGTTCTCCCATGAACGAGCCCGGCCCGTGGCTCACGATCAGTTCGGCGTCGCGGTCGCCGACCCGCTGCATGATGTCGACCTGGCCGGACAGCAGGACAAAGGCCCCCGGCGCGATCTCGCCGGTGCTGAAAACGCGCGCGCCGGCTGGATAGGCTCTGCGCTCGCCAAGCCGGCTGATACGGCCAATCTCCGACAGCGCCAGCACCGGGAACATCTCGGCATACCGGGCGTCGATCGGGGACTGTGCAGCCGGTCGCATGGCCCTCAATGTGGGTTCGGATGCCGGAGAGTCGAGCGAGGACTTTGACGGCACGACAAGCGTTCCGCGTCGCACCTATGTAACGGACCACGCGTGTGGCAATGATCTTCGAGGTGGCGTAACGCTGCGGCCCGACGTTTCGCGTGCATGACCGCCGGCGTGGGCAGGAGAGAGATGTATGTACGCCGCCCTCCACCCGTTCTGCGACGTTGCCACTGCGCGATCTGCTGCAACGAGGAACACGGCTGGCCATCCGCAACTGGTGCTTGCAACCACCATCCTCGCTTCTAGTCTGGCCTTTATTGACGGCTCGGTGGTCAATGTCGGGCTCTCCGCGATCGGGCACAGTCTCGCTGCCGATGCCGCGGGATTACAGTGGATCATCAACGCCTACCTCCTTCCGTTAAGCGCTCTGCTTTTGCTTGGCGGGACGGCCGGCGATCGGTTTGGGAGTCGGCGCCTCCTCGTGGTCGGCACCGCTGTGTTTGGGTTTGCCTCACTCGGCTGCGCGTTTGCGCCGAACCTGGCCACGCTGCTCGCCGGTCGGGCGATCCAAGGCGTCGGTGCTGCAATCCTTTTGCCGAATAGCCTTGCCCTGCTGGGCCAGACGTTTTCCGGCCAGGCGAAGGGACGCGCGATCGGCATCTGGGCGGCCGCCGGCGCCGCTGCGGGCGCGATGGGCCCCGTTCTCGGCGGTTGGCTGATTGACCTCGGCAGCTGGCGCTTCATCTTTCTTATAAATCTGCCGCTTGCGGCTGGTGCCGTCATGCTGGCCTTGCGCTACGTCGCGCCGGACGAGGACGGAGAAGACCTGCCCCTGGATGCTCTCGGCGGGTCTTTGGCAACTGTCGGGGTCGGTGCGCTCATATGGGCGCTGACGATCGGCTCGGGACGAGGCGGGTGGACCCGCACGACTGTCGCCACCGGTGTCACCGCGGTCGCGCTCATCCTGCTCTTCCTGGTCGTCGAGAAGCGGCGGGGCGATCGGGCGATGATGCCGCTGCACCTGTTCGCCTCCCGGATTTTTGTCGGCCTCACGCTTTTCACCCTGTTGCTCTACGGCGCGCTCGGCAGCCTTTTCGTGCTGGTGCCGTATGTTCTGATCAGGGGCGGCGGGTACTCCAGCGCGGCGGCTGGGGCGGCGTTGCTACCATTGCCGTTGGTTATTTCCGTGACATCGCCGCTGATTGGCGGTCTATCCGGCCGGATAGGGCCGCGACTGCTGCTCGCCATTGGGTCGTTCGTGGCCGCCGGTGGCTTCTTGCTCGCGCTCAGGATCGGTGATACCGCGGGTTATTGGACGGAGGTACTGCCAGCTATTTTCTTGATTGCCCTCGGCGTAAGCGCCGTG
>VAZF01000576.1 GCA_005888425.1 Alphaproteobacteria bacterium | reverse complement strand
TTGCGCGCCGCCGCGGCCTCGGCTTGCTTCTTGCGCCACTCATCGTATTGCGGCTTCAGGCGCAGCAATAATGTCTGGGTCGGCACATCGCGAGTATCGACCCATTGCTTTGCGCGCGGCCAGAGTTGCACCCAGAATGCGCGCACGGCGTCGTTCGGGATATCGCGCAGGCGTTCTTCGCGGATCGAGGCGCCCCAGCGCAGTTCCTCGGGTGTTCCCCTCAGCTCCGGCAACGGCTGCTTCGCGGCAGCCGCAGCGCGCGGTGCGATCTGCACACTGCCGCCGTGGCGCTGTTTCAGCGCGGCGAATTGCCCGCGATATTCCTCTTCCCACTCATCGCTCTCTTCGCTGGGCGCGATGCCGTGCTTCTCGATCAGCGCCCGCGCCGTCGCCTCGATCGCTGCTTCGCGGAGCGTGTCCAGGTCCATTTGTCCTCCCGCAGCCCCGACCCTTGTTTCCTCATCGCGCGCCGATCTTAGCGCTTGTGAGCCGGACGGCGGAAGGGCGGCGCGCCGGCCGTGAGGATGCTTAATTTATCGTTTGCTGCATACGGTTGAATGCGCCGATACACGCCTTTTCCGCCGCGGGCCGCGGCTGCTGAGCGCGTTGGCGTAACCAATATTTTGCATTTCCGCGCCATTGTTCCCCTTCCCGAGGCGGCTCAGAAGAATGCGCGGATGATCGAGGAGCGACGACACAGAGGTGTATCGCTGATGTCCGAGTATTGCGGGCAGCTCGGCACCGTCCTGGATCGGCGCAGCCCGGGTTACGCGCTTGTCACTGCCCGGCAGCAGGCGCATCAGCGCATGCTGGAAGCCAAGGCGTCCGACGACGCCAAGACCAAGTTTCTTGCCAACATGTCGCATGAGCTGCGCACGCCGGTGAACGGTGTTCTCGGCATGCTGGAACTCGTGCGCCACACCGAACCCGGACCGCGGCAGCAGCACTATCTCGAGACGGCCCGCCGCTCGGCCGAGATGCTGCTCGAGATCATCAACGGTATCCTCGACATCTCGAAGATCGAGTCCGGCAAGATCGAGCTGGAGCAGTCGCCTTTCGATCTGCGCGATCTGGTTGAGGACGTCGTCGAAACCTTTGCCGATGCGATTTATGCGAAGGGGCTTGAGCTTGCGTCCTTTATTCCGGTGCGCTTGCCGACGGCGCTGATCGGCGATCCGGCGCGGCTGCGGCAGATCCTGACAAACCTGATCGGCAATGCGGTCAAGTTTACCGATCGGGGCGAGGTGGGTGTTCGGGTCGAGGCGGTCGAGGCCGAGGGTCCATCGGTGGTGCTCGCGTTCGACGTCAGCGATAGCGGCATCGGGATCCCTCCGGAGAAACAGCGGCGCATCTTTGACGCGTTCACTCAGGCAGACAGTTCGACGACCCGCCGCTACGGCGGCACCGGGCTCGGCCTCAGTATCGCCAAGCAGCTTTGCGAGATGATGGGCGGGACGATCGGCCTGACAAGCGAGCCGGGGCGCGGCTCGACCTTTCGCTTTACGGCTCGCTTTGGGCGGCAAAGCGAAGCCGCGCCATTGGCCGAAGCAGGGATCGCGGGCGGCCCGGTGCTGATTGCGGTGCGGCACACGCTCAACCGCGAGAGCCTAAAGGATCAGCTGTCGCACTGGGGCATGACGGTCGCCGAGGCAGAGACGGGTGATGCCATTTTCGCCGAGCTGCGCGACGCCGCGGCGCGTGGCGCCGGCTATGCCTGGGCGATCGTCGACAGCGGGCTCTCCGATGCAAACGGCGCCGATCTCGTGCGCAGCATCAAGCCCATCGCCGGCAATACCGGGCTGCGCATCATCGTGTTGACGCCGCCCGATCAGCAGATCGAAACCGCTCCCGACCAGACGCTCAGCTATATGAGAAAGCCGCTGCGCCTATCGGCGTTGCGCGCGCATCTCGGGCTGGTCGAGCCGAGCTCCGCCGCGATGGCAGCGGGCTCGGGGATCAAGCCGCCGATCGATGCGGTCGGCATGCGCGTGCTGCTAGTCGAGGACAATCCGGTCAATCTCGAAGTCGGCGTCGGCATTCTCGAAGGCTTCGGCTGCAATGTCGAAACCGCGACAAACGGCGTCGAAGCGCTGGCGCTGCATAACCAGCGCGAGTTCGACATCATCTTCATGGATTGCCAGATGCCCGAAATGGACGGGTTCAAGGCAACCGCCGAGATCCGCAAGCGCGAGGCAAATTCCGGCCGCCGCACCCCGATTGTGGCGCTGACGGCGAGCGCGATCGAAGGCGACCGCGAGCAGTGCCTCGCCGCCGGGATGGACGACTACGTCGCCAAGCCCTTCACGACCGAGCAGATGCGCGCCGCGTTGGCCGCGTGGCTCGAACCGGCGGCACTTCGCGGCGAGGCTCACCACAAACCTGAGGCGGACAAGCCCGAGCCGGACAAGCCCGACCATCTGAGCCTTGTTCCGCTGCCTACCCCGCCGGCCGGCCGGCACCCGCCGATTGACCAAGCCGTGCTCGACAATTTGGCGCTGCTGCAGCGCGAGGGCCGCCCCGACATCGTCAGCCGGATCATCACCCTGTTCCTCGAAAATGCGCCCAGCCTTTTGCGGGAATTAGAGGACGGCGCAGCGCGCGGCGATATGGCTTTGTTGCTGCGCACCTGCCACGCCCTAAAGGCCAGCAGCGCCAATGTCGGCGCCGTCGCGCTCGCGGCTCACTGTGAGGAGCTGGAAGCGATGGCGCGTATTGAGGCAGTGTCCGACGCGGCGGCGCGGGTGACGGCGATTATCGAAGATTACCGGCGCGCCCGGGATGCGCTGACCGCGCGGCTCCCGGCGGTCGCCTGACCGCGCTGGTATTCACGCCGGACGTAATTTGCTGAGAAGAGTGGTGGGTGCACCAGGACTCGAACCTGGGACCCG
>VAZF01000575.1 GCA_005888425.1 Alphaproteobacteria bacterium | reverse complement strand
CTGCCAACCGCCCGCAATAAGCCCTCCAGCAGCGATCCCGAGGCAAGGTTGGGATTGATCCGTCCGGCTTCGTCTTCGAGCCGCAGCGTGATCCGGCTCTGGCCAATTTGCACCGCGTGTTCACTGCCATCCACTTGCCAATGCTGCTCCGGCCGCGCATCCGAAACATGAAAGATCGCCTCGTAAATGGCTCCGTCGGCGGCCGCTTGCGATCTCGAATTCGCCGCAAGATTGCCGGCAATACGGCTTTCGGTGCGGCCTGCCGCTGTCATCTGCGCGACCACAAAGGCGATCAGCACCAGCATCCACAACACGATCAGCAGCGCAAAGCCGCGGGATCGCGCAGGAACATTCGGCATGGCTTAGAGGCGGTTCGGGTTAGGCGAGCCGTGGAGAGGCTTTCGCTGCAGCTCTTGCCGAACCAACCCGGCATTGATCAGCTGATTGCGCAGATCCTCGGTCAAGGCGCGCGCATCGCGCTGATCGCGCACCACGCGCGGCGTAATCAACACCAGCAACTCGGTGCGTTCTCGCGCATTCGATTGGCTGGAGACGAGGCTGCCGAGCAGCGGGATGTCCTTGAGGACGGGAATGCCGGAATTCCCTTGCGCGTCGTTGTCGCGGATTAGGCCGGCCATCCCGACCGTCTGCCCGTCCTGCACCGCAACTCGTGTCCGAAGCAGCCGTTGATTGAATGTCGGCGAGTTGATGTTTCCGGTGATCGTCGTAGCGACGTTGCTGACTTCCTGGGAGATGTCGAGCGAGACGAGGCCGCCCGAATTGACTCTTGGCGTCACCACCATGATGACGCCGGTGTCGCGATAATCGACGCTGTTCACGATAGGCGCATTGGCAGAGATCGTGCTTTGCTGGCTCTGCGTCAGCACCGGGACCTGTTCGCCGACTTGCAGCCGCGCCGATTCATTGTCGAGAACCATGACTTGAGGCGCCGACAGAACCTTCACCTGCGTCACGCTGGAGAGCAGGTTGATGACTTCGCGAATGCCGTTGGCCAGTACGAAACCAGGAAACGTCGCAGATAAAAGCGGAGGGATGCCGGCGACTGTGCTGATCGCGCCGGTAGTCGGGATAACACCGGGTGCCGACGGCCCGCTCAGCACGCCCGCAAGCGTGTGACCCAGATAAAACTGCGTCCCGTAATTGAGGTTGTCGTTGAGCGTGACCTCGGCAATCGTCGCCTCGATCATCACCTGCAACGGAATAATATCGATCTTGCGCAGCATTTTCTCGATGATCGAGTATTCGTTGGGGGTGGCATAGATCAGCAACGCATTGTTGCGCCGGTTGGCGAGGATGCGGATGTGGTCTTCCGCTTCGCCGCCGCCGGTGTCGCTCGGCGCCGAGGACAATGCTTCGCCGGCGGGATTGGCCCCCGCCGCACCAGCGGTCGATCCCGGAGCTCCGGGAGCTCCGGGCTCAGCGCCTGCCGATCCGCCCCGTGTTCCGGCGCTCACATTGCGTGGCGTGAACGCCCGTTGCAGCAGGTTTTCGAGATCGGCGCTCTGCCCGTTCTGGACGTAATAGACGTGCCACCCGCGGGCTGTCGCCTCTTCGACTCGCCTTTCCAGCCCGAGAAACCGCCGCGCCTCGTCGATGTAGCGCGGCTGAGCCGATACGACGAGCACGGCATTCACCCGCGACATCGGAACGACGCGCACGATGCCGGAAAGTGGACCGTCATTGTCGATGCGAAGAACCTTTTCGAGTTCCGCAGCAAGTCTATCCGGGGCTTTGTCGCCGGCCGGAAACAATGCGTAGGATTGTCCGGCGAGCGCATCGATATCGAAGGCGCTGATCAACCCGGTCAGGGTTTGGCGCACCGCCGGATCGCCACTGACGATCAAGGCGTTGCGCCCTTGGTCGGCGGTGATCTTGCCGCCCTCGGAAACATAGGGCTCGAGCACTTTCACCAGATCCTTCGCCGCCGCATAGCGAAGCGGCACGACCTGCGCCCCCGATCCGACTGCCGCCGGCCCAACCGCGATATTGGTGGTCGCACCGGGGCCAAGCGCCATGACGCGGTAGATGCCGTCGCGATAGCTCAGCGTCGACCCGTTCTGGTTGAGCAGAGTTTCGAGTGTCGGCAGCAAGGCCGAACGTGGCAGCGGCCTTGCCACTTCGAGGGTGGCGGTTCCCTGCACGCTGGGATCGATCGTGTAATTGAGCTTGAGCGTCGCTCCGAGAATGACCCGGACGATTTCGCGAATATCCGTGTCGACAAACGTAAGCGTCACGTCGCCATCTTGGCCGCTGCCGCTGGATACCGGCAGAGGCACGGCGAGCGCTTTCCCGACCGCACGCGACTCGAAAACGGGCAGGCGAGCGCGGTCCTCGCCGAGGGCGCTGTTCACCCGCGGCGCCGCCGGCTGCAACGCGCCCGGCGCGTCTAGCGGCGCCAATACGGGTGGCGGCGGTCTCTCGCACGCTGTCAGCGCCAACAGCGCCGACAGCATCAGCGCCGCAAGCTGCCGCCCGCCCCCCACTTCGAACCTCACCGTTGCAGCCTCGGCATCGTGATCGTCGGCGCCTGCCCTGGTGCAGCGTTCGGCGGCCGAACTGGCGGATTCTGCACCGCTCTCGGCGGTATCGCAACGGGAGCCGGTACGCCGGGCCGGCCGGCGACCACCGGGGGCCGAGGCAGGTTGACCGCGGGTCGCCCGGCTTGAGCCTGAGCTGGCGGTTGGGGCTGGGGTTGGGGCTGGAGCTGGGGCGGGGCCGGTCGAGTGATGTTTGGATCGGTCTTTGGCTCGAGCGTCGTGGAGCCGGTCGGACCGGTCAACGTGACCTCCCGGGGTGTGATGCTGTCGAGCCGCCATTCGTCCAATGTCTCGCCCTCTGAACGGACGAGCGGTTTGGCGCCCGTCTTCGCGAAGATCGCGATACGACGGTCTGGTTCTATGACGATACCGCTCAACCGCAGCTGGAACTCGGGATCTCCGGCCTGACTGGCTACTGCCCGGTCCCGCGGGCGCCGGGTTGAAGAGAACAAGGGCCGGCTGAGAGTGGTCGCGACCAACTCATCGACCTGCGGATTTTGAATTCGGCGCGGCGTCGTCTCGGCGGGTCGCGGTGATGCGATCACGACCGGGCTTTCGGTGCTGGGCTGACCGGAGTCCCACTCCAGGAGCAGCAACGCTCCGAACAGGGTACTGCCGGCCAGGGATAGAACAAGCACGCGATCGATCATTGTTTCGCCGCAACAGAGGTGTCGATGCGTCGGAAGCCGAAAACCTCGAAAGCCGCATCGATGCTGGCCGTCGACGGCTCGGCACGCGGGCGCAGCGCGCCGTGCAGCTGCAGATTGGCGATGATGAGCGGCGGCGCTGCAGTTTCGATCGCGCTGAGCAGCTTCACCACGGATTCATACTCGCCGCTGACCGCGAGGCGCAGACCGATCCGCCGATACGCGCCCCGGTTTTCCGGCGCGCGCCCCTCACTGCTGCCGATCTCCACGCTGGCGGCTGCCGCCAGCTCTTCGAGATGGCTTTGGAGATTGGCCGCGGCGATCGCATCGCTGGCACCGTCGAGAGCGATCTTCCGGGTGCTTGCGACAGCCTTTGCCTCGGCCACCGCCGCGCGCAGGGCAGGCAGCTGTTCCGCGGCAACGCTGAAGCGCGGGAGCAGCATTTCTTGATCCGCGATCATCGCTTTGCGCTGCGCATAAAGATCGAGGACCGGCGCGATGACCAGCAAGTACACTGTCGCGAGCACAAGACACAGGATTGCCAGCGCGAGCAGTTGCCCGGTTCGTCCGGTCGGCAGGTGTGGGAGCCCAGTTATGGTCCGACCTCCGCGGTGATCGTGAACACCTCCGATCGAGTTGCCTCGATCCGGGTAACCGGCGCGGCAAATGCCGGATTTCGCAGGTGATTGCCGGTGGCAAGCGCGCCGATCAGCCGCGATGCGCTTGCCGACCTGCCGCTGACGATCACTTTCTGCTGCTGCAGCTGTAATTCCGTCAGAAAGGTGTCATCCGGCAACAGGCTTGTCAGCGCTGCGAGAGTGGCGAGTGGTCGCCCCGCTTTGTCCCGCTCGCTCTCGATCAGATCGGCCGTGCCCGACAAATGCTCGATTTCGCGGCGTAGATTTTCGGCTTCGGCGGCCGCCTCACGCCCTACGGCGATCTTCTGATCAAGCTGAGCGAGCGCGAGGGATTGGGTCACAAACGGCATCGCGATCGCGGCCGCGGCCAGCCCGCCGCAGAGCGCAACCGCCGGCCAGCGCAGGAATCTTGCGCCGCTGGAATCATGGAGCCGGCCGCCATCGGCGTCGAGCGGCAGATAGCAGCCCTGGTCCCGGCCGATCTCAGCTCGCTTCGGCAAGATGCCGGCATGAGAGAGAGCGCCGAGCAAGGCGCTGAGGTTCTCCCGCGGGATCAGCAGCAGCCGGACCGATAATTGTCCGCGCTGGCGGTCGCGTTCCGCTACGGAGTGGTTCCAGAAGATTTCGTCGGCGCGGAATGGGGTCTCACGCTCCATCTCGAAGGCGAGCACCTGGTCCAGGTGCCGTTCGGCGGCGAGCGGAAGCGTGACCGTCTTGCGCAGCACATCGGCTTCGCCCAGCTGCAGCACCGCCGGCTTGCCGTTGGGACGCGGCAGGCCGGCAAGCCCGCTGCCGCTTATCCCGAAGCGTCCGAGGGGTGTCTCTTTGCCATTGCGGCGCAGGCCGGCGGCAACGGTCTCGACGCCGTTCGCCAGCGGCCCGACCGGTGCAATCACCAAGGCATCGCCGCTCGGGCTAAAGCGGCGCCACCCTTCGGGGATGCTGTCGGCGAGCTGTCCGATCCACCAAGTCAAAAAATCGCGAAGCATGTGCTGACTGATCCCGAGGGCCGCCCCTGTCCCCGTCGCGCGCATGTTAGAGGGTTGCGACAAAGGATTCGACTGCTTTCAGCAAGTAGCAGGTCATTTCCGACAAAGCCAAATGTCGCGGGTGCGCCGGCCCGGCCGGAAAAGCCCTTCCTGTAATCGGTTCCGCAAGGTTAACAGCCGCGGCGACTTCTGGTCGATACCGCGAATTATGCAAGTATGCGGGCTATCGCTTGGCGGTTTCGTTGGCAAGGTCGTGCTCTACCCCTGAGCTACACCCGCATCCGGGGAAATCCATATCATAGCGGGGGAGGGGGTTTGCAAGCACTTGCCGCCGGAGCTACGCCCGGCACTTGCGCCGCCCTTGAACGCCGCCGCAAGCTGCGCCGCATGGCATCGACGCCTCTCACCCCGGAAGAGTTGTTCGCCCGCCTCGACGCGCTCGGTATCGCCTATCAAGACCTATACGCATCCGCCGGTCTTCACGGTCGCGGAGGCGGTCGCCTTGCGCGGCGAACTGCCGGGCGGTCATTGCAAGAGCCTCTTCCTGAAAGACAAAAAAGCCGGGCTGTGGCTCGTTGTCGCGCTCGAGGAGCGCCGCGTCGACCTGAAGCGGCTGGCGGACGCGCTCGGGGCGCCGCGCTTTTCCTTCGGCAACGCCGATCTGTTGTACGAGGTGCTCGGCGTCAGGCCCGGCAGCGTCACGCCATTCGCGCTCATCAATGACCGCGATCATCGCGTCCGGGTGGTGCTCGATAAGGGCATGCTCGCGCACGATCCGCTCAATTATCACCCGCTCGAAAACGACCGTACGACGGCGCTGGCGCCCGCCGATCTCTTGCGCTTTATCGACAGCTGCGGGCACACGCCGTGCCTTGTCGATCTCGACGCGGCTGAGCCCGGCCCGGGCTCTGCCTGAGCACGGCGCGGCGGCGGTCGCCGCGGCGCTTGTCATCGCCGCGTGCTGCCGCCATGTTCTGGCAGGCATTCCCCCGGAGAGAAGAAGACCCCCATGGCCAATGAACCTTTGATCGGTGGCGCTGGGCCGGGCGCTGTCGGCACGGCCGCGCCCGTCAAGGATGTGAGCACGGCCAATTTCATGGCCGAGGTCGTCGATGCCTCGTTCGAGCAGCCGGTCATCGTCGATTTCTGGGCGCCCTGGTGCGGCCCCTGCAAGCAATTGGGTCCGGTGTTGGAGAAGGTCGTGCGCGGCGCCAATGGCGCGGTCCGCATGGTCAAGCTCAACATCGACGAGAACCCCGAGATCGCGCAGCAGATGCGCATCCAGTCGATCCCCGCGGTCTACGCCTTCAAGGGCGGTCGGCCCGTCGACGGTTTCGTGGGCGCGCTGCCGGAGAGCCAGATCAAGCAGTTCGTCCAGCGGCTCTCCGCGGGCGTCGACAAGGGCCCGTCGCCGGTCGAGGAGGCCTTGGAGATGGCGAAGGAGGCGCTCGCCGACGGCGACGCCGGCCGCGCCACCACCATCTTCACCCAGGTGCTGGAGCACGAGGCCGACAATGTCGACGCGATGGCGGGCCTCGCGCGCGCCTATATCGCGCGCAACGACCTCGAGCGCGCCAAGCAGACGCTCGACCGCGCGCCCAAGGAAAGCGCGGGCCATGCCGAGATCGCCGCCGCGCGCGCGAGCCT
>VAZF01000161.1 GCA_005888425.1 Alphaproteobacteria bacterium | reverse complement strand
TGCAGGCCGTCATCAACATGGCATCCAGCCTGCATCTGATCCCGACCAAGGGCATGACTTTGCCGTTCCTGTCCTATGGCGGCTCGTCGATGCTGGCGCTGGCGCTCGGCATGGGGATGATGCTGGCGCTGACCCGGCGGCGTCTCGGCGGGAGCGAAGTGTGACCGCAGCTTCCGAGCTCAATTTTGTCTTGGCAGCCGGCGGCACCGGCGGTCATCTGTTCCCGGCCGAGGCCTTGGCGCGCGAACTCGTGCGCCAGGGCGGTCGGGTGCATCTCGCGACCGACCGCCGCGCCGACGCCTTTGCCGAGAAGGTCCCCGGGGTCACCGTCTGTCAGGTGCGGGCCGGCCGGTTTGGCGGTGGACCCCTGCATCTGGTGTATGGCGTCGCCGAGATGGCGCTCGGCATCGTCCAGGCGCGGCGGTTGTTGCGCCGCCTCGCCCCGGATGTCGTCGTCGGGTTTGGCGGCTATGCCTCCGTGCCGACAATGCTCGCCGCGACGCAGCTCGGGCTGCCGACCATCATCCATGAGCAGAACGCGGTCCTCGGCCGCGCCAATCGCCTGCTGGCATCGCGCGTCGCCCGTATCGCAACCGGTTTTGGCGAGACCCGCGGACTGCGCCCGGCCGACCGCAGCCGCGCCGTCCATACCGGAAACCCGGTCCGCCCGGCGATCCTCGCCGTCGCGGCGACATCCTATGTCCCGCCCGAGCCCGGCCGAGCGATCGAATTGTTGATCCTCGGCGGCAGCCAGGGCGCGCGTATTTTCGCCGATATCGTGCCGCCGGCGCTTGCCGACCTCCCAGCCGAACTCCGCAGCGTCTTGCGGGTCAGCCAGCAGGCCCGGTCCGACGCGCGGGCGCATCTCGTAATCTGCCGCTCCGGCGCCTCGACAACCGCAGAACTGGCCGCCGTCGGACGCCCTGCATTGCTCGTGCCCTATCCGCATGCGATGGACGATCACCAGGCCGCCAATGCCCGCGCCTTTGCCGAGGCCGGCGCCGGCTGGGTGATGCCGCAATCCTCGCTGACCCCGCCGCTCCTGGCCGAGCGCCTGTCGGAGCTCCTCCGCGATGGCGCCAAACTCAGCCACGCGGCGGCTCAGGCTCGCCGTTTCGGCCGCGATGACGCCGCTCAGCGCCTGGCGGCGTTGGCTATCGGGCTGGCGCCGCTGGTCGGCGGCGCAAAGAAGAGGCGCGCGGCATGAGATCGCTGCCCGGATCGATCGGCCCGTTGCATTTTGTCGGGATCGGCGGCATCGGCATGAGCGGTATCGCCGAGATCCTGCACAATCTCGGCTACCGCGTGCAGGGCAGCGACCTCGCCGAAAGCGCCAATACGCGCCGGCTCGTCGATCTCGGCATCCCGGTCGCGATCGGCCACCGCGCCGAAAATCTCGACAGCGCCGAGGTCGTCGTAATCTCCTCCGCGGTCAAGCCCGACAATCCCGAGATCGTCGCGGCGCGAGCCCGCCGGCTGCCGGTCGTCCGGCGCGCCGAAATGCTGGCCGAGCTGATGCGGCTGAAATGGTCGATCGCCATCGCCGGCACGCATGGCAAGACGACGACGACGTCAATCATCGGCGCGCTCTTGGAGACCGCCGGGCTCGATCCGACCGTAATCAATGGCGGCATTATCAACGCCTACGGCACCAACACGCGGCTCGGGGCCGGCGACTGGATGGTCGTCGAGGCGGATGAAAGCGACGGCACCTTTACGCGCCTGCCGGCGGCGGTCGCTGTCGTCACCAACATCGATCCCGAGCACCTCGATTTTTACGGCGACGTCGCGGCATTGCATCAGGCGTTCGAGATTTTTGTCGGAAACATCCCGTTCTATGGGTTTGCGGTTTTGTGCATCGACCATCCTGTCGTGCAGGGTATGGTCGCCAAACTGCCGGACCGGCGTATCCTGACCTACGGCCTCAGCCCGCAAGCCGATATCCGCGCCGCCAATGTCCGCCTGGACGCCGATGGCAGCCATTTCGACGCGGTGATCACCGATCGCGCAAGCGGCGCCGAACGGATAATCCCCGATCTGCTGTTGCCGATGTTCGGCGTCCACAATGTGCAGAACTCGCTGTCGGCCATCGCCATCGGCGCGGAGCTCGGCGTTGGCGACGAGGTCATGCGCACGGCGCTGCGCCAGTTCGGCGGCGTCAAGCGCCGCTTCACAAAGACCGGCGAGTGGAACGGCGCCACGATCATCGACGATTACGGCCACCACCCGGTCGAGATCGCCGCTGTTCTGAAAGCCGCCCGCGCAGTTGTCGCAAACCGCGTCATCGCCGTCGTGCAGCCGCACCGCTACACCCGGCTGCACGATCTGTTCGACGGCTTCTGCACCTGTTTCAACGATGCCGATATCGTGCTCGTCGCCGATGTCTACCCGGCCGGCGAGACGCCGATCCCGGGGATCAGCGGCGATGCGCTGGTTGCCGGCCTCACCGCGCACGGGCATCGCAATGTGCGCGGCATCAACGGCCTCGAGGATCTTGCAACGACGGTCGGCGAACTCGCGCAGCCCGGCGACATGGTCGTCTGCGTTGGCGCGGGATCGATCACAAACTGGGCCAATGCGCTCCCCGCCGAGCTGGCAAAGCTCGATGGATGAGCGTCGGCCCATGACCGCGCAGAACGGTAGCGAGAGCGATCTCCTTCGACGGCTGCCGCCGGTGCGCGGCCGGCTCACCGCCAATGCGCCGATCGGCCCGATGACGTGGTTTCGCGTCGGCGGCCCGGCCGAGGCGTTGTTTCGGCCGGCCGATACCGAAGACCTGGCCGCGTTCCTGGCGGCGCTGCCGCCCGATATCCCCGTTACTGTGATCGGCGTCGGCTCGAACCTCCTGGTGCGCGACGGCGGCATCCCCGGAATCGTGATCCGGCTTGGGCGTGGTTTTGTCGACATTGTTCCCGGGCGGGGCCAGGTCGAAACCGGCGCCGGCGCGCTCGACCTGAACGTTGCCTTGACCGCCGCCGAAGCCGGCATCGCCGGCCTCGAATTCCTGTCGGGGATTCCAGGCACGGTTGGCGGCGGCTTCCGGACCAATGCCGGCGCCTACGGCACCGAATTCAAGGATGCGCTAATCAGCGCCGAGGCGCTCGACCGGCGCGGCCAGCTTCACACCGTGACGCCCGCCGAGATGGGGCTCTCCTACCGGCACAGCGAGGTCGATCCGCATTGGATCTTCGTCAAGGCGCGATTCAAGGGCAGCGCCGCCGATCCGGCCGAGATCGGCCGCCGCATGACCGAGATCCGGGCCGCGCGCGAGGCCTCGCAGCCGATCCGCGCCCGCACCGGCGGCTCCACCTTCGCCAATCCGCCGGGGCATCAGGCCTGGAAGCTGATCGATGACGCCGGGTGCCGCGGGCTCACGCGCGGCGGCGCGATGGTCTCCGAAAAACACACCAATTTCCTGATCAACACCGGCAATGCGACCGCCGCCGATATCGAGTCGCTTGGCGAAGAAGTGCGGCGGCGCGTGCGCGACCGCTTCGGGATCACGCTCGAATGGGAGATCCGCCGCATCGGCCTGCCGAGCGCCGGCGCCGAGCCGGTCGTGACGAGCGAACCCGTTAAGGCAGCGGGGAGCGGATGAAGCAGAGCGGGGGGAAGGGGAAACCGCCGGCACTGCCGCGGCGTCGCCGCCATCTGCCGCGCCGCATCCGGCGCGGCGCGTTGTGGCTGCTGCTCGCGATAGCGGTTGCGGGAAGCTATGGCGCCCTCCTCGCGAGCCGCATGCCGGCGGGGCAGGCAGCGATTGCGCAGGCAACGGATCGCTTTATCGTGGCGACAGGCGCGTTGGGGCTTGTCGTCAACGAGATCGAGGTCCAAGGCCGCGAGACAACCGATATCGGGACCGTGATGGCGGCATTGTCCGCGGCGCGCGGCACGCCGATCCTCGGCGTCAGCCCCAGCCGCGCCAAGGAACAGCTCGAAACCCTGCCCTGGGTGCGCTCGGCGACGATCGAGCGCCGCCTGCCGGGGACCCTATTTGTGCGCCTCGCCGAGCGCCGCCCGCTCGCCGTCTGGCAGCATGGCGGGATCCAGCAACTGATCGACCGCGAAGGCGCGGTGATTCCCGTCGATGATCTGAGCCGCTTCGCGCATTTGCCGACGGTTGTCGGCGACGATGCCGCGCCCTATGCCGCCGCGTTGATCGACATGCTGACCAACCGACCCGAACTCGCTCCGCGAGTCACGGCGGCGGTGCGGGTCGGCGGTCGTCGCTGGAATTTGCGTATCGATAATGCGATCGACGTCATGCTCCCGGAAGAGAATGCCGAGAGCGCCTGGAGCCGGCTCGCCGAGCTGGAGCGCACGAGCCTCTTGTTGAAACGCGACGTGCAGACTGTCGATCTGCGGCTGCCCGACCGGCTCGTGCTTCGCGTCAATGCCCCGCCGGCGCCGCAGGCGGCGCCCACCAAGAAATCTCACGGGGCGGGGAAATCGGCATGAGCGAGCGTTCACGGGTCAAGGCCAACGGCCATGCCGCGCATCCGCCGCCGGCCTTGGCGCGCCCGCGAGGCGGCCTCATTGCCGCGCTCGACATCGGCTCGACAAAAGTCTGCTGCTTCGTCGCGCGGGTCGAGGCGGCGCCGCGCGTCCTCGGCATCGGCCACCAGGTCGCGCGCGGCGTCCGCAGCGGTACCATCGTCGATCTCGAAGCCGCCGGGCATTCGATCCGCAACGCCGTCCATGCGGCTGAGGAAATGGCCGGCGAGCAGATCGAGCGGGTTGTCGTCAACCTGTCAGGCGGGTTTGCCGGGTCGCGCATCGTCAAGGCGGAGATCGATCTCGGCCACCGCGAGATCAGCGACAGCGACATGCGCCAGGTATTGGAGCGCGGCTATCGCATGCGCGGCGCCGACGACCGCCAGGTCATCCATTCGATCCCGGTCGGATTTTCGATCGACGAGAGCCGCGGCATCCGCGATCCGCGCGGCATGGCCGGGGAGCGGCTCGGCATCAACATGCATATCGTGACCGCCGCGGTCGCCGCGGTGCGCAACCACACCGCCGCGATCGGACGCGCGCATCTTGAGACCGAGGCGCTCGTCGTCAGCCCCTATGCCGCGGGGCTCGCCTGTCTTGTCGCGGACGAGATGGATCTCGGGGTGACCGTCATCGACATGGGCGGCGGCACGACGACGATCGGCGTCTTCTTTGCCGGCAATCTCGTTTTCGCCGACTCGCTGCCGGTCGGCGGTAGCCATGTCACAAACGACATCGCCCGCGGGCTCTCGACCCCCCTGGCGCATGCCGAGCGTCTCAAGGCGCTGTTTGGCAGCGCGATCGCTGCCACGCTCGACGACCGCGAGACGATCGCGGTACCGCAGATCGGCGAAGAAGACGACGGGCATGTCAGCCACGTCCCGAAATCGCTGCTCGTCAGCATCATCGCGCCGCGGATCGAAGAGACATTCGAGATGGTGCGCAATCGCCTCGAGGCGAGCGGTTTCGATAAGATTGCCGGGCGCCGCGTCGTGCTGACCGGCGGCGCCTGCCAGCTACATGGGGTGCGAGAGCTGGCCGGGCTCATCCTTGACAAGCAGGTGCGGATCGGCCGCCCGGCGCGCATCAAGGGTCTCGCCGAATCGACGCACGGCCCGGCTTTTTCCGCCGCCGCGGGGCTGCTGCTCTTCGCAATGTCGGAAAAGGCCGAATCGCCGCACGCCACGCGGCTCCCGGCGGGAGGCCTCCTGGGCCGCGTCGGGCAGTGGCTGCGCGAAAATCTCTGAACGCCGTGGCATTTTTGTCTCGCGGCGGGTATGTCGGCGCAAGGAAACTCGCTACTATCGGCGCTGCGCCGTAGCAGTCCGGTCGCAGCGGGGGGACCGGCATGGGGGCCGGGGCAGATCAAGAGGCGCGGAGGGGAATGGAATGATCAATCTGAGCATCCCGAAGGATGAGCACGAGCTGAAGCCGCGCATCACCGTCATCGGCATCGGCGGCGCCGGGGGGAACGCCGTCAGCAACATGATCCGGTCGAATTTGATCGGCTGCGAATTTGTCGTCTGCAACACCGATGCCCAGGCGTTGCAGCAATCCGCCGCGCCGCGCAAGATCCAGCTCGGGGTCGGCGTGACGCGCGGCCTCGGCGCCGGGGCGCGACCGGATGTCGGCCGCGCCGCCGCCGAGGAGGCGCTTGACGAGATCCTCGAAGCGGTCAACGGCTCGAATATGGTGTTTCTGACCGCCGGAATGGGCGGCGGCACCGGCACGGGCGCAGCCCCGGTCATCGCGCGGGTCGCGCGCGAATCCGGCATCCTGACCGTCGGCGTCGTGACCAAGCCCTTCCATTTCGAGGGCGTCCACCGCATGCGGATCGCCGATTCCGGCATCGAGGAGCTTCAGAAGTTCGTCGATACGCTGATCATCATCCCGAACCAGAACCTGTTCCGCATCGCCAATGAGCGCACGACCTTCGCCGACGCCTTCAAGATGGCCGACGATGTGCTGCATTCGGGCGTGCGCGGCGTCACCGATCTGATGGTCATGCCTGGCCTTATCAACCTCGATTTTGCCGATATCCGTACGGTCATGAGCGAGATGGGCAAGGCGATGATGGGGACCGGCGAAGCCGAGGGCGACCGCCGCGCGATCGACGCCGCCGAGGCCGCCATATCAAACCCGCTCCTGGAAGATGTGTCGATGAAGGGCGCGCGCGGCGTGCTGATCAACATCACGGGCGGCACCGATATGACCTTGTTCGAGGTCGACGAGGCCGCCAACCGCATCCGCGAAGAGGTCGACCCGGACGCCAACATCATCTTCGGCTCGACCTTCGACGAGAAGCTCGCCGGCCGCATGCGCATCTCGGTCGTCGCGACCGGCATCGAAGCGGAAGCGGGCCAGATGGCTCTGCCCTCGCTGGCCCCCACCCGGCCGGTTCTGGCTGAGGTCAAGCTGGCCGCGGCGGCTCCCGGCTATACCCAGCCGATGCTGACCCAGAACGCCGCCGCGCCAAAGACGGAGCCGTCGCGCAGCGAGCCGCGGGTCGAGAGCGCGCCCGAGGCGGTGCCGGCCGCTGCCGCGGCTGCGGAAAGCGCGGCCTTGCGCAACGGCGGCTTTGTCGCGCCGCGGCCGGTCGAGCCCGGCCCGGCTCGCCCCGTCCCGATCACCCAGCCGGCGGTGCCGGCGGCCTCCGATGCGGTGCCGCCACGCGCCAAAGGACGGGTCCCGAGCCTCATCGAGCGTATGACCGGCGTCGCCCGCGCGCGCGTTGCCGCCGCCGCCCCGGAAAAGAAGCCGCAGCCGGCGCCCCCCGCAGCAGCCCGCGCCGCCGCCCCGCCACGGTTGACGCCGCTCGAACCTGAGGAGCGGCCGGGGGTCAGCGCCGAGGACGATCTGCTCGACATCCCGGCCTTCCTGCGCCGGCAAGCCAACTAATCGCCGTCCCGGCCACCGTCTAAAGGGGCACCGCGGCGACGCTGCGGTGCTCCTTTTATGTGCGTCCGTCTGAGCGAGATCTCCTCGCCGACATTGCGGCGGACATGCAACAATCCGTAACAAAGAGTGATTTGTGACAAACCCCGGCCGGCAGTAGGTTGCGCGCGGGGATCAGTTTCAATTTTGGTACGGATTCACATGTTGGGGGACATGGGGACTGCGCCGCAGCGGACGTTGAGAACCGCGGTCGGCTGCCCGGGGGTGGGGCTGCATAGCGGCCAAACCGTGGCTTTGACGCTACGGCCGGCGCCGCCCGATGCCGGCATCGTGTTCCGGCGGATCGACGCCGGGGCCGAGATCCGCGCTCACTGGAAGAACACAATCGCTTCCTCGCTCTCGACCGTCCTGTCGAACGGCGAAGGCGTGCGCATCAACACGATCGAGCATCTGATGGCCGCATTCGCCGGCGCCGCCGTCGATAATGCCGTCGTCGAGCTCGATGGGCCGGAAATTCCGATCATGGACGGCAGCGCCGCGCCGTTTCTGCATCTGATCGAACAGGCGGGAACCGTCGCTCAGGACGAGCCGCGCCGCGCGATCAAGATCATGAAGCCGGTAACGGTCGTGGATGGCGATGCGGCCGCGTCCTTGCTGCCCGATCACGGCTTCTCGATGAGCTTCGAAATCGATTACGAAAACCCGCTAATCCGCCGGCAGGACCTCGTGCTGGCGCTCGATCCGGATGCCTTTCGAACCGAGCTGGCGCCGGCCCGCACCTTTGGCCTCCTCGACGACGTGCCGCGGCTGCATGCGGCGGGGCTTGGTCGCGGCGGCTCGCTCGACAATGTCGTGGTCGTCAGCGGCAGCCGGGTGCTGAACCGCGGCGGGTTGCGCTATGCCGACGAGTTCGTCCGGCACAAATTGCTTGACGCGGTCGGCGATCTTTACCTCGCCGGCGGGCCGATTATCGGGCATTTCCGCGGGGTTCGTTCGGGCCATGCCCACACGCGGCAGCTGCTGGCCGCGCTGTTTGCCGATGACGA
Source organism: Alphaproteobacteria bacterium (assembly GCA_005888425.1). Lineage (GTDB taxonomy): Bacteria > Pseudomonadota > Alphaproteobacteria > ATCC43930 > CGMCC-115725 > DATARH01. The sequence goes on along the minus strand of VAZF01000161.1, from coordinate 2,906 downwards.
TGCCTGGTGCGCGACGACGCTGGCCGAACCGGCCACGCTCGGCCCGATCGTGAGACCGGAGACCCGCCGGATCGCCAGAGCCTGAGCAGGACCGGCTCTGCCGGTTTGCGGTCGGCCTCGGATTCCGTGCTATAACCCGCGCGGGGAAGGGCTCTGGGGTCGAGTTAAAGATGCCTTTGTTGCTGTCGCCGCCGCGGCTCGCTGTCGCCGTGCTGCTGGTCATGCTAGCCGGGTGCGGCAATTCGAAGAACGAAGTCTACATCGAGAAGCCGGTCGACGACCTTTACAACAAGGCGATGGATGCGCTCGTCGATGAGCGTTTTTCCGACGCCGCCAAGACTTTCGAGCAGGTCGAAAGCCAGCATCCCTATTCGGTCTGGGCGACGAAGAGCCAGCTGATGGGGGTTTATTCCCTTTACGAGGCCGGCAATTACGACCAGGCGGTCATCGCCGCCGACCGCTTCATCCAGCTGCATCCCGGCCACCGCGACGTCGGCTACGCTTATTACCTGAAGGCGATCTGCTACTACATGCAGATCGTCGATGTCGGCCGCGACCAGCGCACGACCGAACTGGCCCTGCGCGCCCTCGACGACATCGTCCGCCGTTTCCCCGACAGCAAATACGCGCGCGACGCCAAGCTGAAGCTCGACTTCACACGCGACCATCTCGCCGGGAAGGAGATGGAGATCGGCCGCTATTACCTGAACCGCGGCGAGTATCTGGCGGCGATAAACCGTTTCAAGCGCGTCATCGACAATTACCAGACGACGACGCATGTCCCGGAAGCGCTGGAGCGCCTCGTCGAGTGCGACCTGGCGCTCGGCCTCGTCAAGGAGGCCAAGGAGAATGCGTCCGTGCTCGGCTACAACTACCCGGGCAGCCGCTGGTATCAGGAAGCCTATGGGCTGATGACCGGCAGCGGTGCGCCGGCCGAGGCGCGGCAAGGCTGGTTTGGACAGCTGGTCAGCAGCTTCTGAGCCATCACATTACAAAAAAATAATTTCAGCTTGCCGGGCGGGTGCTCTATGAGGCTCGCCGATCGACATTCGCCGTCATCCCTGTCCCGCCGCGCCGAGCAAGTGCGCCGCGCGCCGTGACGGATTTGGCGGCAGCATCCGGGAGGTTTTCCGCATGATGCGGCGGCTCTTTGCTGTTTTTGTGATGATGCTGTGGGCCGACGGCGCGCTCGCCGCCGATCAGCCGCAAGGCTCGGGCAATATCACCGGCCTGTTCCTGACGACGCGGTATCCGGCGCTGACCGTGCGCGCCGGCGAGACCACGACGGTCGACCTCTCCGTGCGCAATTTCAAATTGCCGCCGCAATCGCTGACGATCTCGGTGCCGGAAGTTGCCAATGGCTGGAAGGCGACGATCCTCGGCGGCGGCCAGCCCGTCTCGGCAGTCGAAGTCGCGCCCGACAGCGAGGAGCGGCTGCAGTTGCGGTTGGAGCCGCCTGCGAACACCGGCAAGGGCGATTACCGCTTCACGGTGCAGGCGAAGGGCGGGCAACGCGACGAGAAATTGCCCATCACGCTGACCATCGGCGAGGAGCTGCCCGCGAAATTGAAGTTGACGACGAATTTCCCGGCCTTGCGCGGCACCGCGACGACCGCGTTCAAGTACCGGGTCAGCGTCACCAACGACAGCGGCCGCGACGCGACGATCAATTTCAGCGCCGACGCGCCAAAGAATTTCCAGGTGAGCTTTACCGAAGCCTATGGCAGCCAGCAGATCACCTCGATCCCCATCGAAGCCGGCAAGTCGAAGGATGTCGAGGCCTCGCTGACGATCCCCCGGGAGACCCAGGCGGGCGACTACAAGCTGACGCTCCATGCCAAGACCGAAGCAACGAGCGCCGAGCTCCCGGTCAGCCTGACAATTGTCGGACAGCCGCGCGTCGCGCTGTCGGGCGAAGGCGGCCGGCTGAGTGGCGAGGCTTATGCCGGCCGCAGCAGCCAACTGACGATCGTCCTGCGCAATGACGGCAGCGAGGCGGCGCGCGACATCGAATTGAGCGCGACCGCTCCGGAGGGCTGGAAATCGGAATTCGACCCGAAGCAGCTCCCCCAGCTGGCCGCGGGCGCAACGCAAAACGTCAAAGTGACGCTGACCCCCTCCGACAGGGCGATCGCCGGCGACTACCAGACGACAATGCGCGCCAGCGCCGCCGGCGGGCTGTCAGAATCCGCGAATTTCCGCATCACCGTCCTGACCTCTACGCTATGGGGCGCAGTCGGTATCGCGATCATTGCGATCGCGCTGCTCGTTGTCGTCTTTGCCGTCGCCCGGTTAGGCCGCCGCTGAGGACCGAATAATTGCGGACGAGGTCGTGATCCGGGCCGAGCAGCTGACCAAGCGCTACGGCGCGAATGTCGCGGTCGACCACATCGATCTCGAAGTCCGCGCCGGCGAGATCGTCGGCATTCTCGGCCCCAACGGCTCGGGCAAGACGACAACGATCCTGATGCTGCTCGGCCTCACGGAGCCAACCGAGGGACGCGCCGAGGTCGCCGGTTTTGACCCGTTGCGCGATCCGCTCGAGGTGAAGCGCCGGGTCGGCTATTTGCCCGATCAGATCGGCTTCTATGACGGGCTCTCGGCGCTCGACAATCTCGCCTATACCGGACGCCTCGCCGGGCTGTCGCGCCAGGAGATCGACACGCGCTTCACCGCGGCAATGGAGCGTGTCGGGCTCGGCTCCTACGGCTACGCCCGCGTGCGCACGTTCTCGCAGGGCATGCGGCAGCGCCTCGGCCTCGCGGAGGTGCTGATGAAGCGGCCGAGCGTCGCGATCCTCGATGAGCCGACCACCGCGCTCGACCCGCATTCGACGCAGGAATTCCTCGACATGATCCGCGGCCTGAAGGCCGACGGCACCGCGGTCCTCTTGTCCTCGCACCATC
>VAZF01000574.1 GCA_005888425.1 Alphaproteobacteria bacterium | reverse complement strand
AGTCCGACAGCATCGTCAAGCTCGTCCTGCTGCTCCTGCTTGCCGCCTCGTTCTGGTCATGGGCGATCATTTTCGACAAGAGCCTGCGGATACGCCGGCTCCAGCACGCCGCGACGAGCTTCGAGGAGACGTTCTGGTCGGGCGGCTCGCTCGACGATCTGTTCGATCGCGTCGGCCAGCGCCCGCACGACCCGATGAGCTCGGTTTTCGCCGCGGCGATGCGCGAATGGCGGCGCAGTGCCGCCAAGGGTCTTCTCGGCACGGCGACGATGCGCGCCAGCCTGCAGCAGCGTATCGAACGCGTCATGAATGTGACGCTCGGGCGCGAGATGGAGCGGGTCGAGCGCTTTATGCCGTTCCTCGCGACGGTGGGCGCGACCGCCCCCTTTGTCGGCCTGTTCGGCACGGTCTGGGGCATTATGGACAGCTTCCAATCGATCGCCGCCGCGAAAAACACCAGTCTCGCCGTCGTCGCGCCCGGCATCGCCGAGTCGCTGTTCGCGACCGCGCTCGGCCTCGTCGCGGCGATCCCGGCGGTCGTCGCCTACAACAAATTGTCGAGCGATTTCGGCCGTTATTCCGGCCGTCTCGAGGCTTTCGCCTCGGAATTCAGCGCGATCCTGTCGCGTCAGCTCGACGAGAGGCCCTAAGAATGGCCTCCCCCGTCTACAGCGGCGCCGTCCGGACCAGCGGCCGGAGCGGCCGCAGCCGCCACCGCCCGATGTCGGAGATCAACGTGACGCCGCTCGTCGACGTCATGCTGGTGCTGCTGGTCATCTTTATGGTGACGGCGCCGCTGTTGACGGTGGGCGTGCCGGTCGATCTGCCGCAGACACAGGCGCCAGCGATCAACGAGCCGAAGGAGCCGCTCGTCATCACCCTCAACCGCGAGGGCGTCATCTACGTGCAGGAGACCACGATCGAGACCGACGCGCTGGTGCCGAAACTCCAAGCGATCACCGGGGCCAATCCCGACGCGGTCATCTATGTGCGCGGCGACAAGGACATCAATTACGGCCGCGTGCTCGAGGTGATGAGCCTCGTCAGCTCGGCCGGGTTCCGCAAGGTCTCCCTCGTCGCCGAGGCGCCGAAGGGGCGGCCTGCGACGGCGTCTACCCGGCCGGGCAGCTCTACCCGGCGCTGAAGCGGGGCGGATGGCGGGGATGAGCGCGATCACGGCCGAGCACAGCGTGCCGCCGCCTGCGGCAAAGCCTGAGACATCGTCGGCCTCGGAGCGGATGCCGCGGAGCAGCATCGCGCTGTCGGCAGGCCTGCATATCGGTCTCTTCGCGCTGATCCTGCTTGGCCTGCCGAACCTGTTCCGGCACAAGCCGCCCGAGGAAATGCCGATCGCCGTCGATCTCGTGACGATCGCGCCGGAGACCCGCGCCACCCAGCTCAACCCGTTCCGGCCAAAGCCAGACGCCAAGCCCGAGGCTGCGATCGCGCCACCAGCGCCAAAACCGGAGCCGAAGCCCGAGCCGCCCGTCCCCGCGCCGCCGCCCTCGGCCGCAGCGCCGCCGCCGCCCCCGACACCTCCGCAGCCGAAGCCGGAGGCCAAGCCGACACCGCCCCCGCCGCCGCCAAAGCCGGTCGAGGCCCAGGCTCCGACGCCCCCGCCGCCCGAGCCAAAGCCGAAGGCCGAGCCGCAGCGGGTCGTGCATCACGTGCCGCGCGCCGAACCCAAGAAGAGCGACCCCGCGGCCTTCGAAAAGATGCTCAAGAACCTGCAAGCGCAGAAGCCAGAGATGGCCCAGGCAAGGAAACCAGAGGCACCGGACAGCAAGCAGCCGTCGCC
>VAZF01000573.1 GCA_005888425.1 Alphaproteobacteria bacterium | reverse complement strand
TTGATTCCGAAAGCTGGACCTATGGCTACTCCTTTTCCAAGGAGCTGATGGCGGAATGGGACTGGAAGGAGCATTTCTCGCCGCAGCCCGACACGCTGGAATACCTCAACTACGTCGCGGACAAGTTCGACCTACGCCGGGACATGGAGTTCCGCAATACGGTCGTGGCTGCGCATTGGGATGAGGCGGCGAACCAGTGGAACGTGACATTGGAAAGCGGGCAACGGGCAAATTCGCGGTTCCTGTTCACCGCCGTCGGCATCCTCTCGGCCTATACGCTGCCGGCTATTCCGGGCCGGGACAGTTCCCAGGGCCCTGCCTATCACCCCTCGCGGTGGCCGCATACGGCGGTAGACTTCATCGGCAAGCGCGTCGGCATCGTCGGCACCGGTGCGACCGCCATCCAGGCAATCCCTGAGATCGCCAAACAGGCGAAGCATCTCACAGTTTTTCAGCGCCGCCCCAACTGGGCGGCGCCCCTGCATAATTCCAAGATAAGCAAGGAGAAGATGGAAGAAATCAAATCCCGTTACGAGGAAATTTATGCGCACTGCGCGACGACGCCGAGCTGGTTCATTCATCAGGCTGACCCCCGCAAGACTCTGGAGGTGCCGCCCGAGTAGCGCGAGGCGTTCTGGGAGAAGCTCTACGGCGAGCCCGGCTTTGGCATCTGGATGGGCAACTTCCGGGATATCCTGACCAACGAGGAAGCCAACGCCGCCATCAGCGCCTACATCGCCAAAAAGATTCGTCAGCGCGTCAAAGATCCGAAAGTGGCGGACAAGCTGGTCCCCAAAGATCACGGTTTCGGCACGCGCCGAGTGCCACTGGAAAGCGGCTATTTCGAAACCTACAACCGCGACAACGTGACGTTGATCGATACCCTGGTGGATGAGCCGATCGAGTGCATCACCCCGCACGGTATAAAAACCACAAGGCAAGAACACGAATTCGACATCCTGGTCTACGCCACAGGCTTCGACGGCGTGACTGGTGCCTACGACCGTATCGATATCCGCGGCCAGGACGGGCTCCGGCTCAAGGACGCCTGGGCCGAGACCCCGCGCACCTATCTCGGCATGCTCGCGGAAGGATTCCCCAACATGCTGATGGTGCTGGGCCCACACACCGCGCGCGGCAATATTCCGCAGGCCGTCTCGCACAGCGTTGAATTCCAGGCGGGCGTGCTGCGATTCATGCAACAGCACGACTACACGCGTGTGGAGACCCGGCCGGAGAAAGTGGACGAGTGGACGCGGATCGTGATCAAGGCGGGCGAGGGGCATTGCTGTCGTTCAAGGTCGATTCCTGGCAGAACGGTGTCAATCGCAACGTCGAGGGCCGGACCGTGCGCCGGGTTCTGGGCTACAATGGCAATGGCGCGCATTTCCGGCGGACGACCGATGAGGTCGCCAAAGGCGGCTACCAGGAATTCGCGTTCCGATAGTGCTTAGCTGACGGCTCGGCTCCAGGCTAAGGAGACCACATCCATGACGATCGATGTAGCGACCGGCATTAGCCGCATTCTCAAGCAGGAGGGTGTGGGTTGGGTTTCGACCTTCCCGGTCTGCCGGGTGAACAACGCGCTCGGCCGGGAAGGAGTGCCGATGCTGATGATGCGCGACGACCGCTATGCCGTCGCGGTCGCCGACGCGTTCTCGCGCATCACCGCGGGCTCAAAGATCGGGGTGTGTACCTTCCAAGGCGGCGTCAACGCCGCCGGCATGCAGTACGCCTATGCCGGGATGGCGCAGGCCTACGAGGATGGCTCGCCCGTTCTGTGCATCACCGATGGCGTGCCGGCCGGCAGCTCGGGCAACAGCCAGTACGATGTCGCATCGGCCATGAAGACCGTGTCGAAATGGTTCGGCTATCTCGACAAGCCCGAGCGCACGCCTGAACTCATGCGCCGCGCCTTCACCATGCTGCGCAGCGGCAGGCCAGGCCCCGTGATCCTGGCCATTCCCAATGCGACGGCCACATACGACGAGACCGCCGACCCCTACCGTCCCGTCAAGGGCTGGAAATCGGCGCCGGACCCGGCGGATGTACGCGCTGCAGCCGACCAGCTCCTGGCAGCCCGCAACCCGCTGATCTACGCCGGCGAGGGGGTCATCTACGCGGGCGCCGCGGAAGACCTGAAAGCGCTGGCGGAGCTCGTGAACGTGCCGGTTATCACGACTCTCAAGGCCAAGGGTGCATTCCCGGAGGACCATCCGCTGTTCGTCGGAGTCCGTGGCGATCAGGTGGCGCACTACCTGAACAAAAGCGACCTGATCCTCGCCATAGGCTCGAGCCTGTCGCCGGGTCGCTTCAGCCACGGCATTCCCGATGCGGCGACGAAGACCATCATCCACTGCAATGTCGACGAATTGCACATCAACAAGATGTACCCGACGGCGCACGCGGTGATCGGCGATGCGCGCCTGACCCTGCAGGCGCTCCGCCAGGAAGTATCCGACCGCACGTCCGGCGCCGGACGGGTGGTGGGTGACGTGGCCGCGGAAGTGAGAGCGGCGCGCGACGAGGCGCTCGCCAGATACAGGCAGGTCATGAACTCGGACGAGACGCCGATCAACCCCTATCGGGTGTATGGCGATCTCATGCAGGCGCTGGATCTGCGCAATTCGTTCGTGACTCACGAAAGCGGCAACACGCGCGACCAGCTGAGCACCGTTTTTGACACGCTGATCCCGCGCGGTTTCCTCGGCTGGGGCAATGTCTCCACGCTCGGCTTCAGCCTGGCTGCTGCGATTGCCGCAAAGAAGGCGTTTCCGGGCAGGGCATCCGTGGCGGTGACCGGCGAGGCCGGCCTTGGCTACATGCTCGGCAATCTTGAGGTTCTGCTGCGCGAGAAGCTCGGGATCACGATCGTGCACATCAGCAATGGCGGCTTTGCGGGCTATGGCCCGGGCTTCTGGGGACCGGGACACGATCCCTTCACACACCAAGTGCTGGGGCCCGACGAGGTGGATATGTCGAAGGTGATCGGCGCCCTCGGGTTCCACACCGAGCGGGTGACCGAGCCGGCCGAAATCATCCCGGCCCTGCGGCGGGCGCTC
>VAZF01000160.1 GCA_005888425.1 Alphaproteobacteria bacterium | reverse complement strand
CCCGGCCTCGTCGATGCGGTCCTCGCCGACATCCGTGCCCTCGCGGCGGGTGTCCGCGCCGCCCGCCGAACCTGACCGGCGCTCCGGGATCGTTATTTCTGGATTCGCATTTATTTTTCACTTGACAAATCCGGATTGTTGTGGTACTAGAAGCGCACGCTGCAATCCGGATCGATGCTCACCGCGGTCCTAGCGGGCAGGCGGCATAACCGATTTTCGCGCACTTAGTGCACTGGGGAGCGAGGCTCCGAATTCGAGAGCGCGTGTTCCGGGAACAGCGGCTCGTCCAAACGTCAACAGCGGCATGCGCCCGAAGGCGCACTTCGCGAGCCGATGCCGGGTCGGTATGATCGCCACTAGATGAGTTGGCTGACCAATTACGTCCTGCCGAAGATCCGGGCGCTGACGCGCAAGGACGTGCCGGACAACCTCTGGCGCAAATGCCCGTCCTGCGAGCAGATGCTGTTCCACCGTGACCTCGCGCAAAGCCTCGATGTCTGTCACCACTGCGGCCACCATTTCCGGATCGGCAGCGAGGCGCGCTTCAAGATCCTGTTCGACGACGGCGCCTTCGAAAAGATTGAGGCGCCAAAGGTGCCGTCCGACCCGCTGCGCTTCCGGGATCGCAAGCGCTATACCGAGCGGCTGCGTGAGGGGCAGGCGGCGCTCGGCGCCGGGAGCGACGCCGTCGCGATCGCGCAGGGGCGGATCGGCGGCCAGCCGGCGGTCGTCCTCGCCTTCGATTTCGCATTCATGGGCGGCTCGATGGGGGTCGCGGCCGGCGAGGCGATGCTGACCGCGGCGCGGCGCGCCGTCGAGCGCGACGCGGCCTTGATCGCGGTGCCGGCCTCGGGCGGCGCGCGCATGCAGGAGGGCATTCTGTCCTTGATGCAGATGCCGCGCACAATCCTTGCCGCTGATATGGTGAAAGAAGCCGGCCTCCCCTACATCGTCATCCTGACCGATCCGACGACCGGCGGCGTCGCGGCATCGTTTGCCAGCATCGGCGATATCACCTTGGCCGAGCCTGGCGCGATCATCGGCTTTGCCGGCGCGCGTGTCATCGAGGAGACGATCCGCGAGAAATTGCCGGAAGGGTTTCAGCGCGCCGAATATCTCCACGCGCACGGCATGGTCGACCAGGTCGTGCCGCGCGGTGAATTGCACGAGACCGTGGCGCGCATCCTCTCCTTGCTGCGCGAGCCGGTGCGCGGCGAGGCCGCATTGCCGGCGCCGCCGCTCTCGAAAGCCGCGGAGTAAGCCCAATTCTCGCCAGCGCCGTTCATCAAAGTGATCGGGTGTTGCAGCGCCTGATGGCCCTGCACCCGAAAAAGATCGACCTGTCCTTGGGCCGCATCGAGCGTCTGCTCGCCGCGCTCGGCAACCCGCAGGACCGGTTGCCGCCCGCGGTTCATATCGCGGGCACCAACGGCAAGGGATCGACCCTCGCGACATTGCGCGCCTGTTTCGAAACCGCCGGCTACCGCGTCCACGCCTACACCTCGCCGCATCTCGTGCGGTTTCACGAGCGGATCCGTCTCGCCGGCGAGCTGATCGACGAGGATGCACTGCTCGCTTTGCTCGAAGAATGCGAGCGAGCCAATGGAGGCGAGCCGATCACCTTTTTCGAGATCACGACGGCGGCCGCGTTTCTCGCTTTCGCGCGTACCCCGGCCGATATCATTTTGCTCGAAACCGGGCTCGGCGGCCGGCTCGACGCCACAAATGTATTGCCCCGTCCGGCGGCGACCGCGATCACCACGATCTCGCTCGACCATCAGGCGTTTCTCGGCGACACAATCGCCGCGATCGCCGGCGAAAAGGCCGGCATCCTGAAACCCGGCGTGCCGGCGATCATCGGCCCGCAGCCGGAGGAGGCCGAGACGGTCATCGAGGCGCGCGCCGCCGCAATCGGCGCGCCGGTCTTCCGCTGGCACGGCGAATGGCATTGCGAACCGCGCGGCGAGGGCATGCGTTATGTCGGAACCCGCTGGCGACTCGATCTGCCGTTGCCGTCATTGCCGGGGCGGCACCAGATCGCCAATGCCGGTGCCGCAATCGCCTGTCTCGAGCAGATGCCGCAATTCTTGCTATCGCCGGCGGCGCTCGCGCAAGGTCTGCGCCGCATCGACTGGCCGGCGCGCATGCAGCGCCTCGTCCACGGACCGCTGATCGAGATGCTGCCCGAGGGCTGGGAATTATGGCTCGACGGCGGCCACAATCCCGCCGCGGGCGAGGTCATCGCCGATGTCGCGAAGGGCTGGCATGACCGCCCGCTCGACCTCGTCGTCGGCATGCTCAACACCAAGGATGCGAGCGGGTTTCTCGCGCCGCTCGCGCCGCATGCGCGCACGCTCTACGCGGTCACGATCCCGGGCGAAGAAAACCCGCACCCCGCATCCCAGATCGTCGCGTCGGCGCGTTCGGTCGGGATCACCGCCCGCGAATCCGAAGCCGTCGATGATGCGTTGCGCGAGATCGTGCAGCAGCCCGGGCCGGCGCGTGTGTTGATCTGCGGCTCATTGCATTTCGCCGGCATCGTCCTGGCCGACAACGGCTGACGAATTGTCATTCCGGGAGCGGCCGCAGGGCGAGGCCCGGAATCCATGAACACGGGCTTCTGGAATATGGATTCCGGGCTCGCGGCTATGCCGCGCCCCGGAATGACGGCTTACGTGGTCTTTTTTGTGTATTGGGCAGGAAAACGGATCGGGCGGCTTACAGCACCGACTCGACCCATTCGTAGAGCTTGCTTTTGGGCAGCGCGCCGATCTTTGTCGCTGCCACCTGACCGCCCTTGAACAGCATCATCGTCGGGATGCCGCGCACGCCGTATTTGCGCGGCGTCTGCGGGTTCTCGTCGATATTGACCTTGGCGACCGTCACCTTGCCGGCCATGTCGGTGGCGAGGTCGTCGAGGAAGGGCGCGACCATCTTGCAGGGGCCGCACCATTCGGCCCAGAAATCGACGAGGACCGGCTCGGTGGAGCGCAACACGAGGGTATCGAAGTCGCCGTCGCTGACGGCTGTCGGCTTCATCTGCGAGATCCTTTCGCCTTTAGCTGAATGAGATTAGGGGAGCGCTGAATCGGGCGTCAAGGCAGGTTGCCGTGGAGGTGCCCGGCGAGCCGCGCAGGGCTGATCGGCATCAGCCGCGGGCCCTCGGTCCACAACAGCGCGCAGTCAACCGGCCGGTCGGGATAGATGCGCTGGAGCGCCGCCTGGTAGGTCGCGAGCTGCCGCAAATAGACCGCCGGCACCGCCTCTTCGGTCGCGGGCGGCGGCCGCAAGGTCTTGTAATCGACGATCAGCACCCGCTCGGAGGTGACGACAAGCCGGTCGATCTGGCCGGAGAGGGCGTGCCAAGTCCCCGGGGCTGACCCGGGGATCAGCCCGACGACCGGGACTTCCGCCTGCGCGTCGGCGCCCCATAGCTCTGCAAAGGTGGGGTCGGCCAATACGGCCAATGTCTCGCGGCCGATCTCATCCTGCTCCTCGGGAGGTAGGCCATGCACCGGCAATGCCAGAAAACGCCGCGCCGCGTCTGCGCGCCGCTCGGACGGCACCTCCGGCAGGCTCTGCAGCAATTTGTGCACGAGAAGTCCGCGCTTGAAGCGGTCCCGGCCGGCAATCGCGAGCGGCGACAAGGTCGGCGGCTCCGGCCCGCTCGGGCGCGACGGCAAGAGCGGCTTTGGCGGGTCCGGCTCCGCTGGCGGCGGCATGCGCGCCCATTGCGGCAACAGCCCCGGCGGGCGCGCCGCCGCCGCGGCCTTGTCGCGCGCCGGGGCGCTCTCCTGCGGCCCCTCGATGCGCAGCGCCGTGCCGCACCAGCCCTCGCGCTCGCCGATCAGCGCCCGCGTATCGAATGGCGCCTTGTCCGCAATCTCGCTCCAACCGCTCTGACACAGCGAATGCCAGGTCGTGCCATCCTTGCTCGGCTTCTTCGTTTCCCACCCGCAGACATAAAGCCGGTCCTGCGCCCGCGTCAGCGCCACATAGAGGAGCCGTCGATACTCCTGCATCTGCCGGGCGCGAAATTTTCCCCGCTCGCCGGTGTAGAACGGGGCTTCGAGCGCCTTCCTCGCGCACCACAGCGGCAACGCATCGTCATCACTCCACAACAGGCGCGGCGGCCAGTCGGGTAATTGCAGCGTATCGGGCAGAAATACGATAGGCGCTTCCAGCCCCTTCGCGCCATGCACGGTCAGGATGCGCACCTCGTCGCGCTGGCGCTCGCCGAAATCGCGCTTGACCTCGATTCCGCCGGCCACGAGCCAATGCAAGAACCCCTGCAATGACGGCACATGCTCGCGCTCATAGGTCAGCGCCAGCGCGAGGAACTCCTCGACCGGATCGCCCGCCTCGGGGCCCAGCCGCTCCAGGATCGCGCGGCGGCCGCCCCCGGCGCCGAGGATCTCGGCGTAGAGCTCGAATGGCGGCACGTAATCGGCGCGGGCGCGCAATTCCGACAACCGCTCAGCGGCCGCGTGCATGACGAGGTCGCCCCCGGCAAGTTCGCGCATCCGGTGCCACAGCTTTTGCCCTTTGCCGCGGCTATGGGCCACCTGAAACAGCTGCTCTTCTGAAAAACCGAAGAGCGGCCCTTTCAGCACCGCCGCCAGATTCAGATCGTCTTCCGGCAACAGCAGGAAATGCCCGAGCGCGATCAAATCCTGCGCCGCGAGCTGCTCGGTCAGGACGAGCCGGTCGGCGCCGGCGACCGGCACGTTCCTCTCTTTCAGCGCGCGGATCAGATCGGTGACAAACAGATTGCGCCGCCGCACCAGCACCATGATGTCGCCCGGGCGGATCGCGCGGTCGCGTGCTTCCAGCCGCTCACCCTTCAGGAGCCAATCGGCGATTGTCGCCGCGATCGCGTTCGCCAGCCGCGTCCGCGGCTCGACGCTGCGCTGGCGTGCCCCGGCAAGCGCCGGCAAATCGAGTTCTTCATCGGGGTCGGGCATGACCGGCGGCCACAATTCGACGCGGCCGGCGTGACCCTCGCGTGCCGCGACATGCCGGATTATTGCGCCGTCAAGCGCGACCCCGTCCGCCGCCGCCGTGCCCTCCCGGAACACCGCATCGACCGCGGCCAATAGCGGCGCCGTCGCGCGGAACGAAATCTCCAGCGGCACGGTGCGCCAGTGCTGCTGTGCCGCGGTGACGCGCGTCTCGAAATGCTGCCGCATCGCGACAAAGGCGCGGGGATCGGCGCGCTGGAAGCTGTAGATCGACTGCTTTGCGTCGCCAACCGCGAAAACCGTGCGGTTGCGCTCACGCCCCACGCCGCCCTCGCCGGTGAAAAACTCGTCCGCGAGCGCTTTGACGATGTCCCATTGGTCGGGGTTCGTGTCCTGCGCCTCGTCGATCAGGATGTGATCGAGCCCCCCATCGAGCTTGAACAGCACCCAAGGCGCGATGCCCGGCCGCCGCAAGAGTTCGAGCGTCTTCACCACGAGATCGTCGAAATCGAGGAGCCCATGCAGTCGTTTGCGGTCTTCATAGGCGCGCAACACGGCATCCCCGAGCCGGATCAGCGCGAGCGTCGCCGCGACCAGCATCGCCCCGGCGCGCTGATGCGTGAACCGCAGCATGCGGTGCGCCTCGGTTTCGAGCACGGCGCGGGCATCGCCGGCTGCCCTGTCGTTGGCGCTTTTGGTAATCAGGTTCTGCCGGATCGCACCCTCGTTCGTCAGGAACACGCCGGCATAAGCGTCCAGCATGTCGCGGCGGCGATCCGGCATATCGCACCAGCGCGCCACAACAGCGCCGCGCTTCTCGTCATTTGCCGAGCCGCCGATCAGCGCCGCCGCGGCGATGCGCAACCCCGCCTCGTCGCAGGCGCCCGCCGCGCAGAATGCCTCGATCAGCTGATCGGGCGTGATGTCCTCGGGCACCGCAAACACCGCGGCGAGCCGCGTTCGCAACGCGACCTCGCCAGCACCGAGCGCGGCGCGCAATTTGCCGCGCTCCGCGGTCATCGCCGTCAAGAGCCCGGTAAAGCGGTCTTCCTGGATGTAGCGCGCGACGACCGCCAACGCTTCCGCGAGCGCTGGAGCGCGATCGTCGCGCGCCTTCGCAATGACGGTTTCGGCGGCCTCGGCCAGCGCCTCCGCGGCGCCGCGCTCATCGAGGACGGCAAACTCCGGCGGGACGCCGGCTTCAAGCGGAAAGCGCCGCAAGAGCGACTGGCAAAAGGCGTGGATCGTCGCGATCTTGGCGCTGCCGGGACTATCGAGCACGCGCGCGAAAAGCTGGCGCGCCAGTGTCGTCTCGTATTCGTCCGGCATCCGCCCGATCAGCGCGGCGAGTTCTTCGTCGAGTTGCCCGGGCGGCAATGTCGCCCAGGCGGCGAGGCGCGCATTGACCCGGTTCGCCATCTCGGCCGCCGCGGCGCGGGTAAAGGTCAGGCAGAGGATCCGCGCCGGGTCGGTGCCGTCGATCATCAAGGCGAGCAGCCGATCGGTCAGCACCTTGGTCTTGCCGGTACCGGCCGAGGCCGACACCCACACCGATGCCTCGGGGCCCAATGCCTGACGCTGGATCGCGGCGGCTTCCCCGGCTCGAGTCATGGCGGCGCGGCTCATAGCAGCTCGTCCTCAGGGTCTTCTTCGAGGCGTTCGAGATGCTGGTAATCGGAATAGCGCGGCTTCCAGCGCAGGATGGGCACCGGCAGATACGGCGTCGCCGGATCGTCAAACCGCGCGACGAGCTCGCAAAGCTTTGCCATCGTCAGATCGATCAGCTCTTGGGGATCGTCCTCGCCGAGCGCCTTGCGCTCGCCCGCCGGCTCGCCGCCCGACAGCCGCCAATATTCGAGCGCCGCCGGGATCCCAGCGATGCCCTCGAACCCGCCGGCCCGCGCGATCGCGCCTTCGAGCGGCAGTTGCACCGCGATGCTATTCTCGATTTCCGGCTTCGACGGCAGCGAGCCGGTCTTGTAATCGAGGATCGCGACCTCGCCCGAGCGCAGGCAATCGATCCGGTCGGCGATCGCCGTCACGGTGAAGGGGCCGGCGGGCGCCGCGATGGCCAGCTTGCCTTTCATCTCGCTGATGCTGTCGGCGATATCCGCGCGTCGCAGCATCTCCTGTTCGACAAACCAGCGCGCGATCCGCTGAAAGCGCGGCCACCAAAAGGCCCAGGCTCCGGGCCGCGACAACAGCGGCGTGAAGCATTCTTGTGCGATGTCGATCAGCGCCGCTTCGGGATTGGCCGGCAGGTCGCGCGGGTATTGTTTGACGAATTTGGCGAGCGCATCATGCACCGTCGTGCCGAGCTCGGCCGCGCCGGGCTCGGCGTCGAGCTCGTCGAGCGCCCTCAATCTGAGGATATACCGAGCGTAGACCGCGTAGGGATCGCGCATCCACATCTCGATCTGCGTCACCGGCAATTCGCGCGGCCGCGCCTTGACCGGCGGGCGCGGCGCGACCGGCGGCAGCGGACGGCGCCGTTCGGGCAGATCGAGCAGCGCCACCGCATCGTCGATCTCGGGCTCCGGCGCGAGCGCGCCCTCAAGCCCCGTCGCGCGCAGCACGGCGTCGAGCCTGAGCAGCCAGCGCGACGGGATCGTCGGCACGCCCTCGCGCCGCGTCGCGCGCGTCAGCGCCAGTTCGGGCGCGCCGATCGCCTGCATGAAATCGTGCGCGGCGATACCGATCGCGCGCTCCGGCAGGGCGATGCCGAATTCCTCGCGCATCTGCCGCGACATCCAGGGATCGAAGGCGGCTGGCCCGGGCCAGGTGCCCTCGTTCAAGCCGCCGAGCACGACGAGATCGGCCTGCTGCAATCGCGCCTCGACAAGGCCCCAGATCGCGAGGCGCGGATGACGGCCAAAGGCGGGGCGCACGACGATGCCGGAAGCAAGCGCCTCGAACAGCGCCGGGTAATGCCGCGCGGGTATCGGCGGGAAGTCGCCGGCCGCGTCGATCAGCTCGTGACAGAACCGCGCCGCCGCTTCGCCGTCCGAATCCCGCCACAGCCGGGCGATGCCGCTCTCCTCCTTGCTCGCGGCAAGCCGCTCCGCCGCCGCGATATGCGCCGCCGCGATGTCGGCGATCGTCACGGAGTCGCGCGTCAAGCATTCGACCAAGTCGCCGAGGCAGCGTTCGAGACGATTGATGAAGCGATGCAGCGAATCGTATTTCGGATCGATCGCCTCCCGCAGCCCCTTGAAGCCGGGCGCCGGGCGCGGCCCGCGGATTTTGTCTTCGAGCCGCCGCGCGCGGTCGCGGAACCGCTCCGGCATCCATCCCCCGGCCGCCAAAGGATGCTTCAGCACGGCCAGCAGCGGCACCGGCGCGAGGCCGCTCTCGGCGGCGTCGAGCACCAGCCGCAGAAAGGCGCCGGGCGGTGTCCGGTTGAGCGGCAGGCCGGCAGAATCGTCGATGTCGATATCCCAGCGCCGCAATTCGGCGGCGACGCGGCGCGCCAATTCACGGTCCGGCGTGACGAGCGCCGCTGTCGCGGCGGGCGTCTCGAGGGTTCGCCGCAGCAGCAGCGCGATCGTTGCCGCTTCGTCCTGCGGGCTTGCGCAATCGTAGCGCGTGGCGCCGGCGAGCGTCTCAGGCGGCTCGGGATCAAGCGAGCGCCAACCATCCGTCATCGCGGCCGGCAGCAATGCCTCGCCAAAAAGCCGCATCCTCGCCTGGCACGGCGAGGCCGGCGCCGGTCCCGGCCAATCCCGCACATCCTCGGGAGACAGTTCGAGAAACCGCAGCAACCGCGCGATCAGATGCTGCGGATGCGCCGGATCGCCGGCAACCGCCTCCCACCGCGCGGCATCGATGCCGCGGTCGAGCCCCGGCAGGATCACCGCGCCCTGGTCGAGCCAGGCGACGACGCCGAGCAATTCGTCGAGCGCCGGAAACCCGCCGACGAGCCCGGCCGCGATAACGGGGTCGCGCGGCGGAGTGGCGCGCCACAGCACCGCCTGTCGCCGCAACAATAGGTTCCGCCGCTCGGCCGCATCGAGCGCGCCTTCCGCTGCAAGCATGCCTGGCCAGGCCTTTGGCACGATGTCGAGAAACCGCAGCACCAGCTGCCAATGCGCCGCGAGATCGTCCGGCGCCAATTCGCGCAGCCGGCTGAAATCGGCGCCATCGATCGCCGCTGCGTCGAGGAGGCGCGCCAACGCCGTCGCCAATGCCGCCGCCTGGCCGGGCAGAAGCGGGTTGCCGCTCTCCTCGCCCCAGCGCAAGACGAGCTGCGTCAGCAGCAAGCGGCGGCGCAATTCGGGGATCGCCGGCGGGATCGCCAAGGTCGGGTCGTCGGTGCCCTCGCCGCCGCCAAGCGCGATCTCGTCGGCTTCGAGATCGCCGATCGGCCGCAACCGCGGCAGCAAGAGCGGCGCGCCGGCGCCGCCCGCCTCGCCGGACAGTCGCAGAAAGCTTTCGCGCAACGCCCGGGCGGCGCGGCGGGTCGGCAACAGGACGGTCATGCGGGCGAGAGACAGCGGATCGCCCGCCGCCTTGTCGAGCAGGCTGCGCGCCAGTACGCCAAGAAACGGCCGATCCGGCGCAATCGTGTAAACGTGCTGCTGCGTCAACAAACTGCGTCCTTCGACACGCGCCGCAGCTTGGCTGCGACGCTGCTCAGGATGAGGGTGGCTGTTGATGGCATCTAAAGCCTATCCTCATCCTGAGCGCGAGCCCGGTTTCTTGGGCGAGCAGTCGAAGGACGCACTCCGCCGATCCAGCCCTTCGATCAGCCTACCGTTCGATGCGATGCGAGGAGAGGCGCGCGCGGGTCGCGGCGAGGCCCTCGGGCGTCCCGACATGCCCTCGAACAGCCGCCGATGCAACAGCTGGACGCCGGTGAAGATATAGGGCGCGATCTCCTGCTCGGTGCGCCGGCGCGGCTTGCCGAGCGGGTCGAGAAAATAGTCGCCGCGACCCTCATAGCCGGTCGCGCTGGTCGTCCGCTGCAACAGCAGCACTGCATCCATGCGCGAATCCTCGAACGCGCCGGCGAGCCGGGTCAGGGCGTAATCCTTGCCGTCGAGCCATAAGACGTCGCTGTTGACGACAAAGAACACATCGCCGAGGAGCGGCAGCGCTTTCATGACGCCGCCGCCGGTTTCGAGCAATTCTTCTTCGCGCGAGATCTCGATTTTCGGCTGCCGCCGCGCGGCGAGGCGCTCGACGATCAGCTCCGCCTTGTAATGCACATTGACGACGGCCCGCTCGACCCCGGCGAGGACGAGCCGGTCGATCGCATGATCGAGCAAGGTCTGGCCGCCCAGCTCGATCAACGGCTTTGGCACGGTTTGGCTGATCGGCCGCATGCGGGTCCCGAGCCCCGCCGCCAGCACCATGCCGGATGTCGGAACTGGAATCATCCCACGCCCGCTGCCGGCACGATCCGCGCCGCTTCCGGGAGATGCCGGTCGAGCCAGTCGGCGACGGGCCGCAACACCGGCTCGCGCAGATCCTCTTCGAGGAGCCGCCAGACCCGCGCGATGTGGCCGAGATATTGCGGCTTCCCGTCGCGCCGCGACAGCCGCGTAAAGATGCCGATGATCTTGCAATTGCGCTGCGCCGCGAGGATTGCCGCCGAGCGCCGGAACCGCGCCGGATCGAGATCCGGGAATTGCGCGAGATAGCGCCCGGTCATCGCGCTGCGCAGCGCGGCCGGCACGTCGCGCCGCGCATCCTTGAGCAGCGAGACGAGATCGTAGCTCGCCGGTCCGCGCACCGCGTCCTGGAAATCGAGAAGACCGCAGCTCTGGACCGCCTCGCGGCCGGGCAGCAGCATCAGATTGTCGACATGGTAATCGCGCAAGACAAGCGTCGGCGCCGGCAATTCGGCCTGCGGCAGCACCTCGCGCCAGCGCGCGCGATAGTCGTCGCGCGCCTTTTCGGCGAGCGGTGCGCCGAGGACGCAGGGCATGTACCACTCGACGAGCAGCCCCGCCTCGGTCAGCAGCCGCTCCTCGTCATAGGGCGGCAGATCAGGCAGCCTTTCGGCCTCGACGACCCGATGCAGCGCGACGAGCGTATCGATCGCCAGCGTATAAAGCGCGGCTTCATCGGCCCCTTTCGCGAGCAGCTTTGTATAGGTGTCGTCGCCGAAATCCTCGATCAGCAGAAAGCCGTTGGCGCGGTCCTCGGCATAGATCTCGGGGGCGCTGAAGCCGTGCGCGCGCAGGATGCCGGCGACCGTGACATAAGGCCCGACATCCTCCTGGGGCGGCGGCGCATCCATCAGCACGGCGCGCCGCTTGCCATCGAGGAGCCGGTAATAGCGGCGGAATGAGGCATCGCCCGCAAGTACGCTTGGCGCGTTCTCGCTCCAGCCCTGTGCCACGAGAAAGGCGGCCATCGCGCGCCGGCGCTTTTCCTGGCGTTTGTCCCGATGATTGTCGTTGTGAATGGCGGTGCCCCCTTCCGCCATGTCACGCCTCCGCGAGCATGGCGAGCCGGTCGGCCCATTGCGGGCCGGCATCGATGATCGCCCGCCGCGCCTCCGGGGCGGCGCCCGGCGAGCCAACATGCTCAAGCGTGATCTGGAGCCGTCGCATCGGGATTAGCGGGCCAAAGCGCTCCGGCCATTCGACGAGCGACACGCCGTCGCGAAACGCATCCTCGATCCCAAGCTCCCACCCCTCTTCGGGATCGCGCAGGCGGAAACCGTCGAAATGCCAGATCGTCAGCTCCGGCATCTCATAGGTTTGCACCAGCGTGAAGGTCGGGCTCGGCACCTCTTCCTGGCGCCCGGCGCGGGCGCGGATAAAGGCGCGGGCAAAGCTCGTCTTGCCGGCGCCGAGCTCGCCCTTCAGCGCGATGACATCGCCGCGCCGGGCGAGACGCGCCAAGCGCGTGGCAAAAGCCGCCGTGGCGGCTTCGTCATGCAGCTCGATAACGGTCATGATCCCCCGCTCCCTTGTATATCCTAGAGGTCACAAACGGCAAGATTTGCTTAATCAGAGGCTGCATCGGCCCGCGGTAATTGCCCGCGCCCTACGCCGGTGCTAAACGGCGCGGCAACAAACCCGTTCATGACGCGAGGCTCCGTGCCGGCATCCTCGGCCGAGACCCAGAATTGCGATGTCGCGATCATCGGCGCCGGGCCGGTCGGGCTCTTCGCGGTGTTCGAGTGCGGCATGCTCGACATGCGCTGCGCCGTGTTCGATGCGCTCCCGGCGCCGGGCGGGCAATGCGCCGCGCTCTATCCCGAAAAGCCGATCTTCGACATCCCGGGCTATCCGCGAATCGACGCGGCCGAATTGGTCGAGCGTCTCGCTGAGCAGGCCGCGCCGTTCAAGCCGCAATTCCATCTCGGCCATGCGGTGACCCGGCTTGAGCCCGGCGAGCATGGCTTCCTTGTCGAAAACCTCGCCGGCCTGCGATTTAGCGCCCGCGCCGTCATCATCGCGGCCGGCGCCGGCGCCTTTGGCCCCAACCGGCCACCGCTCGCCGGCATCGAGGCCTTCGAGGAGAAGAGCGTCTTCTACCTCGTGCGACGCCGCGACGATTTCCGCGGGCGCCGCGTCGTCATCGCCGGGGGTGGCGATTCGGCGGTCGATTGGGCCTTGGCATTGGCCGAGATCGCCGAGCGCGTCACGGTCGTGCACCGCCGCGGCAAGTTTCGCGCCGCGCCGCAATCCGCAGCCAAGCTGCAGCAGCTTGCCGAGGAAGGCCGGATCGATCTCGCCGTTCCGTATCAGCTGCACGCGCTCGAAGGCGATGCCGGGCAGCTCTCGGCCGTTATCCTGGCCGATCTCGCGGGCAACACGCGCCATGTCGAAGCCGATTGCCTGTTGCCCTTCTTCGGTTTGGCGACCGATCTCGGCCCGCTCGCCGCCTGGGGGCTCGACATCGACCACAACCGCATTCGCGTCGATCCCGCCACCTGCGCCGCCTCGCGCGCCGGCATCTTCGCGATCGGCGACATCGCGTTCTACCCGGGGAAGCTCAAGCTGATCCTGTCGGGCTTTGCCGAGGCGGCGCTTGCGGCGCACGCGATCCACCCGCTCGTCCATCCCGGCGAGGCATTGCACTTCGAATATTCGACGACGAAGGGCCTGCCCGGCCGCTAGCGTGGTGGATTTGAAGTTCCCATCATTTCGATGGCAGCCGTGTTTGGGAACTTCAAATCCAAAACCACACGAGCTTTCAATGAGTTGCTAGTGTGCGTTCGAATCCGAAATTCGCCCAAAGCCAGGCCCGAGATGCAGCGAATTTCGGATTTGGCACACTAGTTCGCTGGGGATTAAACCGGCGAGCCGGTGGCCAGGGCCGCGCGCTCCGCGGCGGCGGCCGGCGGCGGCGCCGCTGGCAGGTGACACGAAATGGTCGTGCCGGCACTCGGCCGCGACTCGATCAACACCGAACCGCCATGCAATTCAATGAGGCTCTTGACCAGGGACAGGCCGAGCCCAGCGCCGGATTCCCGCGCGTGCGGATCGCCGCGCTCGAACTTCTCGAAGACGCGCTCCTGATCGGCCGGCCGGATCCCGACCCCGGTATCGGTGACAGCCAGGATCAACTCGCCGCTGCTCCGGCGCGCCTCCAGCCGGATCGAGCCGCCGGCCGGTGTAAACTTGATCGCGTTCGAGATGAGATTGAACAGCGCCTGCTTCAGCCGCCGCTCATCGGCCTCGATCGTGCCGATCTCGCGCGGGCAGCGCAATGTCAGCGCCAGGTCGCGGTTGCGCGCCCGCTCGCGCGTCAGCGTGATGACGGCCTGCAGCATCGCGCGGATATCGACCGGCCCGGTTTCGAGCGCCATATAGCCGGCTTCGATCGTCGCCAGATCGAGGATGTCGTTGATCAGCGACATCAGGCGGTGGGAGCTGTCGAGAATGCCGCGGCTGTATTCGAGCTGCCGCTCCGACAACTGCCCGAAATACTGGTTCGCCAGGATCTCGGCAAAGCCAATGATCGCGTTCAACGGCGTGCGCAGCTCATAGGAGACATTGGCGATGAATTCGCTCTTGAGCCGCCCGGCGGTTTCGAGCGCCTCGTTGCGCTCGCGCAACACCCGCTCGACCCGCGCCGTGTCGGTCACGTCGAGACAGGTCACGAGCACATTGCCGTCGGGCAGCGGCACCGTCGCCAGCTGCAAGACCGAGCCGTCGCGCCGGTCGAGCAGGCCATTGGTCGGCTCCTGCGCGGTAATATTTGCAATGATCTGCTGCCGCATCGCCGGCCAGTCGCCGCCATCGTCATAGTAGGAGCGGGTTGCCTCGACGAGATCGCTGATATGCGGCTCGCCCTCGAGATCGATGTCTGACAAGCCCCAGATCGTGCGGTAGGCGGGGTTGTGCAGCTTGAGGCGGCCATCGCTGCCGAACAGCGCGATGGCCTCGTAGAGATTGTCGAGCGTCTCGCGCTGCACCTCGATCAGCGTGTTGTAAGAGCGTTCGAGAGCGAGCCGGTCGGTGACGTCCTCATAGACGAACAGGAGGCCGCCCAAGGGATGCGGCGACATCGACACGCTGAGCGTGCGGCCGTCGGGCAGATGCATCAGCTCGTGCTGCGGCTCGATGAGCGATGTGAAGAGACCGACCTGCTGCCGCTTGAACATCCGGAAATCGGCAAATTCCGGGATGCGCCGGCGCTCGCGCAGGCGTTCCAGAACCTCGTCGAGCGAGGGATGGCCGGCGAGCCAGTCCTCTTCGATGCTCCAGAGCTGCGCAAAAGCCGAGTTGAAGAAGCTGAGCCGCTTGTCCGGGCCGTAAATCGCGACAGCGGCATGGATGTTTTCGAGCACCTGGCCGTGCGCGTTGATGTGTCGAGCGAGTTCGCTCTCGGCGCTTTCGAGGTCGGTGCGGTCGACGGCAAACCCGATCGTCCCGCCGGCGCCGTCGGGCAGTTCGCAAACTTCGAGGAGGCGGCGCGAGCCGCCGATGACGATATGCCGCCGTTCGCTCTTGATCGACCCCGCCGCTGCCGCCCGCGCCAATGCCCGCGCCTTCTCGCGGCCAGCTTCGGCAGCCAGCTCGCGGCCGTCGCCCAGCACCGTCTCGCGCAGCGAATCGAGCGCCCCGGCATAGGAATTGTTGCAGTCGATGAGCCGCAGCGTGCGGTCACGCCGCCACACCGGCAACGGGATGGCATTGAAAGCCTGCCGCAAAGCGGCGGCGGCGGCCGCAGCGGTATTGCCGCTTTCTTCGGCGGCGCGCGCCTGCGACACATCGCTCAGCCACAACACGCGGTCGCCGCTCGCCGTCAGGGCTCCGTCGACCCTGTACTCTGGGCCGGCCGACAGGCTGACCCGCTCGGCAAAGGGCGCGCC
>VAZF01000568.1 GCA_005888425.1 Alphaproteobacteria bacterium | reverse complement strand
GATCGGTGCAGTGTCCGCGATTTCCTCGCAAAGCTGGGGCTTGCGCTTCTCGACCGCGATTTCGCGCAAGCAGGTGAAGCGGGTGGTCCGGAACTCGACTGCGCGGCAGAGCTGTTCGTCCTGGGTTCGATCGGCAAAGATCCGGAGGCAATTGGACCGCTTCGTCACTTCCGCGAACTTGGCGCACTGTTCGGGGTGCGACGGGGCAAGCAGCATCTGGGCGGCAGCCGCAACGCCGATGAACGTCGCGGCCAACGCGAGGCCCGCCACCTTGAGGGCGCGGTACTCCGCGGTGGCAACAAACCCGATAGCGGCAAGGAGCACGATGGGAACGCTGACATAAGAGACATAGACAAAGCCCAAGCCGCAGAGGGCGCCGGGCCGCGCGCTCAGAAAGCAGGGGAGCACCCCGATCGCTTCGAGCAGCGACGGTACAAACACGACGACGGCGAAGCCCAACCTGACATTCGATCGCGAACGCGGCAGCAGGACGCAGACAGCAACGAAAAGCACCGCCAAATTCGCGGCCAGCCCGCCGACGAAGAAGTAGATCCCGAAATTGCCTGTCGGATCGGCCAGCTCGAACACATCGATCGTCGAGCGAAGCTGCTGAACAATCAGCGCGACCGAAATCAGCGATGCGATGATCCCCAACGGGGCTATCCAGAAGCGTCTCATAACTCACCCGCCGCGCCGCCACCTGGACCGGCCGCGTCCCATTCCGATGCAGCCTGCCGCCTACGCGTTGGCATTGTAATGCGGAAGACGGCCCGGCATCATCCCGCCGCCGCCCCGTCCGAGAGGGATGGAGGCGAGGAGGAAGGGCGATGAAATTCGGGATCTTCTACGAGCTGCAACTGCCGCGGCCCTGGGAGCCGGGCGGCGAGTTGCGCCTCTATCAGAATGCGCTCGACCAGGTCGAATTGGCTGACCGGCTCGGCTACGACTATGCCTGGGAGGTCGAGCACCATTTCCTCGAAGAGTATTCGCACTCGCCGGCCCCGGAAGTGTTCCTCGCCGCCGCCTCGCAGCGCACAAAGCGCATCCGCCTCGCGCACGGCATCATGCAGCTGACGACAAACCATCCCGCGCGCTGCGCCGAGCGCATCGCCGCGCTCGACCTCGTCTCGAACGGCCGCGTCGAATTTGGCACCGGCGAGAGCGCCAGCATCACCGAGCTGGAGCCGTTCGGCGTCAATTTCGACGAGAAGCGGGCGATCTGGGAGGAGGGGCTCCGCGCCGTCATTCCGATGCTGACGCAAGATCGGGTCGAGCATCACGGCAAGTATTTCGACATGCCGCTGCGCAACGTCGTGCCAAAGCCGGTGCAGAAGCCGCACCCGCCGCTATGGGTCGCCTGCTCGGCGCTTGAGACGATCGAGATGGCGGGGCGGCGCGGCCTCGGCGCGCTCGCGTTCCAATTCCTGTCGGCCGATGCGGCGCATGCCTGGGTGCACGCCTATTACAACGCGTTCACCAAGCGGCAGCAGAAGCTCGCCGATTACGTCACCAATCCGAACATCGCGATCGTCAGCTATTTCATGTGCGCCGAAACCGATGAGGAGGCGCGGCGCCGCGCTGACGGCATCCCGTTCTTCCAGTTCGCGCTGCGCTTCTACGGCCAGCAGCCGGGGCGGCGGCGGCCGGAACCCGGCACGGTCAATGTCTGGGACGAATACGAGAAATGGAAGCTCGCCAATCCCGAGGCGCATGCCCGCGCCTTGTCGGGTGGGCTCATCGGCTCGCCCGAGACGCTGCGGCGCAAACTGTTGCGCTTCGAGACCTCGAACATCGACCAGGTGATTCTGCTCAATCAGGCCGGCAAGAACACGCA
This sequence comes from Alphaproteobacteria bacterium, assembly GCA_005888425.1. Lineage (GTDB taxonomy): Bacteria > Pseudomonadota > Alphaproteobacteria > ATCC43930 > CGMCC-115725 > DATARH01. The sequence continues at coordinate 3,576 of VAZF01000568.1, read as the reverse complement.
CGAGCATATCTGCGAGAGCCTCGAACTGTTTGCGCGCGAGGTCATGCCGGAATTACACGCCAAAATCCCCGCGCACGAGGAATGGAAGCAGAAGGTGCTGGCGCGCGAGATCGAGCTGGAAGAGATCGACACGCAGCCTTTCCGCGACCGCTACGGCCCCAATTCGGTGCAGCTCACTCGCCCCCAGGCCGCGGAGTAGGGCAGGGTTTCACCACAGAGACACAGAGCGCACGGAGAAAAACCGTCGTCCCGGCGAAGGCCGGGACCCACCGATCCGCCGCATGAGATGCTGAAGAGTGGATCCCGGCTTTTGCCGGGATGACCGGTTTTCTTCCTTCTATCTCTGTGCCTCTCTGGTGAAGCCTATTTCACGATCATGCCGGTGAAGACGTAGGCCTGCAGCATGACCAGCACGCCGACCAGGCAGGCCAGCGTGATCGAGTGAAAGAACACATAGCGCAGGATCGAGCCTTCATGGCCGAACCAGTTTGTCGCGGTCGAGGCGACGACGATCGATTGCGCGTCGATCATCTTGCCCATGACGCCGCCCGAGGAGTTGGCCGCGCTCATCAGGATCGGCGACAGCCCGAGCTGTTCCGAGGTGATTTTCTGCAGCCCGCCGAACAGCACGTTGGACGCCGTGTCGGAGCCGGTCAGCGCGACCCCGAGCCAGCCCAGCAACGTACCGAAAAAGGGATACAGCACGCCGGCGCCGGCAAAGGCTAAACCCAGCGTCGCGTCGAGGCCGGAGAAGCGCGTCAGAGTACCGATGGCCAGCATTGCCGCGATCGTGATCAGCGAATAGCTGACGACGCGGATCGTCTCGCCATAGGCGCGGATCATCCGCAACGGCGAATACTTCATAAAGAAGCCCGAGATGATCGCCGCGATCAGCATGCCGGTCCCGGTGAAGGACAGATAGGTGAAAGCGAACACCGCCGGCTCCGGCGCGGGTTTGGCGACGACCGGCGGCACCTTCTCAACCACATTATGCAGCCCCTCGATCGGCCAGTTGATCGTGAAGATCGGGTTGACCACCGCCTTGAACCAGCCGGTGCCCCACACCAGCAGCACGGCGCAGACGATGATCCACGGGATCAGCGACCACCACACCTCGGTTTGCGTCGGCGCTGCCCCGGTGGCGGCGGGCGGCGGCGGCATCGTGGCCGCCGAGGTGTCGTGATGGCGGAGCGCCGGTGAGGTCCAGATCTCCGCCGGGTGCCATACCTTCAGGAACAGGATCAGGCAGCCCATCGAGACCAGCGCGGCGCCGATATCGACAATCCACGGGTTGATGAAATTCGAGATCAGGAATTGCGGCACCGCGAAGGACACACCGGTCACCAGGATCGCCGGCCACACCTGCACCATGCCGCGCCAGCCGGCGAACGCCCAAATCAGCCAGGCCGGCACGATCAGGGAGAAGAACGGCAATTGCCGCCCGACCATCGCGCCGAGCAGATAGGGGTCGAGCCCGGTGACGCTGGCCAGCCCGGCGATCGGCGTGCCGAGGGCGCCATAGGCGACCGGCGCCGTGTTCGCGATCAAGGACAGGCCGGAGGCGGCCAGCGGCGAGAAGCCGAGACCGATCAGGATTGCGGCCGTCACCGCGACCGGCGTCCCGAACCCCGAAGCGCCTTCGAAAAAGGCGCCGAACGAGAAGGCAATCAGCAGCAATTGCAGGCGCCGGTCGGCCGAGACGCCGCCGATCGCCCGCTGCAGGATCGCGAAAGCGCCGGTTGCGACCGTCAGCCGGTACATGAAGATGACGTTGAGCACAATCCAGCCGATCGGGAAAAACCCGATCAGCGCGCCGAGGAAAGCGGCGCGCAGCGCCAGCCCCCAAGGCATCGTGAACAGCAGCACCGCGACGAGGATCGCCGCGGCCAACGCGATCAGCGCCGCGATATGCGTCTTGACCGCACCGGTCGCGATCAGCACCAGCAGCGTGACGACCGGGACCGCCGCGGCGATCGTCGACAGGACATCGCTGTGAAGCGGATTATAGACCTGCTGCCACATGCGCGGTCCCTCCCGGCCCCAAAGATTTTGCCTACTTTAGCGGCATCCGTGCCTCGCGTCGCGGTAGCGTGTTCGTGAGCGGCAGCTATCTTCAGAAGCGAAACCTTGCGTGCCAGGTCCCGGCGAGGCCCGGGACCCTATCTTTCGGCCGTGTCGGCCTTTCGCCGGGACCTAAAGAACGAGGAATCTTTGCGGGGTTTGCGTATCCTTCGCGAGCTCGTCTGAAGAGCTCGCCTCTGTGTCCTCCGAGCCTCTGTGGTGGAATTTCCGAGGAGCCCCGCCCGATGCCCGAAACCTTGCCTGCGCTTAGCCTGGTTGCCGTTCCGGGGCGGCGGCATGTCACCCTCGATGTCGCGCGGGAGGCGGAGCGGCGCGGCTTTGCCGGCCTCTACGTGCCGAGCATGTTCGGCAACATGGCGCAGTGCACAGCCCTGGCGCTGGCCACCGGACGCGCCGTCTTCGGCACCGCGATCGCGCCGATCTATTCCCGCACGGTCGAGGATTTCGCGCAGAGCGCCGCCTTTATCCACGAGACCTCCGGTGGGCGGTTTCGTTTCGGGATCGGCGTCGCGCACGCGCCGAGCCATCGCCGCATGGGAGTCGTGCCCGGTCGGCCGCTGCATGGTGGCGCTGGCCGGCGAGATCGCCGACGGGCTCATCTTCGCGAATGGCAGCCGCTCGCATATGCGGGAGTCGCTGTCGGCCCTGCTGGCGGCGAAGCGCGGCCATCCCGACTTTCTCGTGGCCAACATGATCCCGACCTGCATCGCCGACGATATCGAAGCGGCCAAGACGGTCAACCGCCGCACGCTGACCCGCTACACGCTCTTGCCGAACTACCGCAATTACTGGAAGGAGGCCGGCTATATCGACGAGATGACGGCGATCGAGACCGCCATCGCGGAGAACCGCGAGGCCGACATCCCGAGCCTGATGAGCGACCGCTGGCTCGCGGATGCGACGCTGTTCGGTCCGGCCGCGCGGGTGCGCGAGGGTGTCGCGGCGTGGCGCGACGCCGGCGTCACGACGCCGATCCTCGTGCCGTCCTCGGCCTATGGAAACCAACTCAAGGCGGTCGAGGAAATCTTCGCCGCCTTTGCATGATGCGCGGCGAACGGCATGGCCACCGCTCGCGACCCTTGTAATCGCCGGCCCGGGCCGTCGCGCGATATCGCGATGTCCGGACCGATTCGCTGGGGGACAAGGAGATCGGCACTCTGCGACAGAGCGACTCAGGTCATTGCTCGCGGTCGGCGGCGAAAATTTTGCCCGTTTTCGGGGGTGCGCAGTATTTGCGTAAGACTCTTGGCATTCTTTCTCCTGAGATTCTTCCCACTTACTTACCTTTGTGCGGTTCGAGGAGCGCCCGGTTAACCGCGAATTAACCAGACGATTGCGAAACTTTCCGGGCAGGGAAGGGGACATTTGGATGCCCGGAAAAATCTCTGGAGATCGCACCGGTTGTCGGTCGCAGCAATCGCTTGCTCGCGGTGTGTCGTCGGTTGCCGTTATCGGTTGGCTTGCGGCCGTCATGATGCCCGCCGCGGAGGCACA
>VAZF01000567.1 GCA_005888425.1 Alphaproteobacteria bacterium | reverse complement strand
TTGGGATAGGTCGATCTATAGGAAATTCCTCTAAGCTTCTGATTTAAAATAATGTTCTGGAAACCAATGGTGGAGCCGAGGGGGATCGAACCCCTGACCTTCGCATTGCGAACGCGACGCTCTCCCAGCTGAGCTACGGCCCCGTTAAGCTAAACCTGCGCATGTCGGCACCCCAGCGCGGGCGCCGCGGATTTATGGTGATCGCCCCCCGGAGTGTCAAGCGCGGCTCCGGGACGAATGCTGATCCTTAATTCGCCGGGACAACGATTCTTCGCTGCATCGGTGCGCCTCCTCTCAGCCCGACCGCAACGCGAGAAAGGAGCCGCCCTCTTGCCCTGCTGCGCTTGCGGCAATGCCGCCCTCCCGCTAGGGTCGCGCGCCGTCCGGGGGCTGGGATCCGCCATATGAGAGCGCTGCTCTGGCTCGTCGATACGCTGATCGACATATACATTTGGCTCCTGATCGCGCAGGCGGTGTTGAGCTGGCTGTTGGCCTTTGGCGTGGTCAACCGGTACAACCGCGGCGTCGCGGTCATCGGCGATTTTCTCTATCGCGTAACCGAGCCGGCGTTGCGCCCGATCCGGTCGTTCCTGCCGAATTTCGGCGGTATCGACATCTCGCCGGTGATCCTGATCCTGATCCTGATGTTTCTGCGGCGCCTGCTCATCTACGACCTTGCCCCGAGCCTCCTCTAATGAGGGGCTTCTGACCGCGGCGGCCGATGGGGTGCGCGTCGCCATCCGCCTGACGCCGCGAGCCCGCGCCGATCGGATCGACGGGATTGCCGCCTCCGCGGACGGCGGCTTCGTCCTGAAGGTCGCCGTCACTGCGCCGCCGGCCGAGAACCGCGCGAACGACGCGCTGATTGCCGTCCTCGCAAAAGCATGGCGATTGCCGCGCCGCGACATCTCAATCGTCGGGGGCGCCAAGAGCCGCGACAAGACCGTTCGCATCGCCGGTGAGCCGCGCGGGCTGCTGCAACATCTCGCGGCGGCGCTCGCCCAATTGCCCGCCGCGTGACAGCGCGGCTGGCGCTGCCCTAAGCTGACCTCTCATTCAGATCGGGAGGAGAGCCATGCTGTTGCCATTGCAGGGACGCAATATCGCCTACGATCTGGTCGGGCCCGATAGCGCACCGACCGTCTGCATCACGCATTCGCTCGCTTCCGACGGCGGCAGCTGGGCCGAGCAGGTGCCGGTGCTGTTGCAGGCCGGGTTCCGCGTGTTGCGGATCGACATGCGCGGACATGGCGGCAGCGATCCGGCGCCGGCCGATCACTATGCGATGAAGGACCTCGCCGGCGATGTTGCGACCGTGCTCGACGCGCTGTCAATTTCGCGGACCCACTATATTGGCCTGTCGATCGGCGGCATGCTCGGGCAGGCCTTCGCCATCGAGCACCAGCCAAAGCTGATCTCGGCGATGTGGTGCGACACGCTGCCGGCGAGCCCCTCTGGCGCGAAGGCCGCCTGGGATGAGCGCATGGACATCGTGCGCCGGGCCAATTCGCTCGAACCGATCGCCGATGCGACGATGGAGCGCTGGTTCACCGACGCGTTCAAGCCGAAGAACCCGCGCCGCTGGAAGCAGATCCGCGACACGATCGCGGGCACGACCCCGGCCGGTTATCTCGGCTGCTCGTCGGGCATTCTGGATTTCGATTTCACCAGGCGGTTGCCGTCGGTGAAGGCGCCGGTCCTGGTGGTCTGCGGCTCCGAAGATCCCGGGACGCCGGCACCGGAAAACAAGAAGCTCGCCGGGCTCGTGCCGGGCGCACGCTACGAAGAGATCGCCGGCATGAAGCATTTTCCCAATGTCGAGGCGCCGGACGCCTTCAACCGCATCATGCTGGGCTGGCTTGAACAGCACAAACGCGCGAACTGACGGCAATCGGCTCCTCCCCTGCTCAGCGGGGGAGGGGGACCATGCAAAGCATGGTGAAGGGGGCATGTTTGCGAGTGGGACGTGCTGCTGCCGCCCCCTCCGGCTCGCATCGCTCGCCACCTCCCCCGCATAGCGGGGGAGGAACCCGCCGGCTATCGCTGATCCCGCTTCGCGGCGAGGCGGAGGCGCAATGCCTGCAGCCGGATAAAGCCCTCGGCGTCGCGCTGGTCGTAAACCTGGTCTTCCTCGAAGGTAACGTGCGCGAGGCTGTATAGGCTGTTCGGCGATTGCCGCCCGACGACCGGCGCCGAACCCTTATAGAGTTTCAGCCTGACGCGACCCTCGACCTTCTCCTGGCTCTTATCGATCGCCGCCTGCAACATCTCGCGCTCGGGCGAGAACCAGAACCCGTTGTAGATCAGCTCGGCATAGCGCGGCATCAGCTCGTCCTTGAGATGCATCGCGCCGCGGTCGAGGCAGAGGCTCTCGATGCCGCGATGCGCCGCCAACAGGATCGTGCCGCCCGGCGTCTCGTAGATGCCGCGCGATTTCATGCCGACAAAGCGGTTCTCGACGAGATCGAGGCGGCCGATGCCATGCTTGCCGCCGAGCTCATTGAGGCGAGTCAGCATGGCCGCCGGCGACAGCCTTTCGCCATTGACCGCAACCGGATCGCCGCGCAGGAAGTCGATCTCGACATATTGCGGTTCGTCGGGCGCCTGCTCCGGCGCGACCGTGCGGCTGTAGACATATTCCTCGGGCTCGACCGCGGGATCCTCGAGCACTTTTCCTTCGGCCGAGATGTGCAAGAGGTTGGCGTCGACCGAGAACGGCGCCTCGCCGCGTTTGTCCTTGGCAATCGGGATCTGGTGCTGGTCTGCGTATTCGATGAGCCGCGTGCGCGAGGTCAAATCCCATTCGCGCCATGGGGCGATGACCTTGATATCAGGGGCGAGCGCGTAATAGCTCAATTCGAACCGCACCTGGTCGTTGCCCTTGCCGGTCGCGCCATGCGCCACGGCGTCGGCCCC
>VAZF01000566.1 GCA_005888425.1 Alphaproteobacteria bacterium | reverse complement strand
TCCTCAGTTTCGCCGGCCGCGCTGCCTTATCCTTTGTTTACCACCGCGGAGGTTTCCTTCAATTGGATGTCCTCCCATGGATAGGCATAGCCGGTGGTGAGGTATGTCGGGAAAACGTCCTGCCATTTCGCCGCCGCCAGACGCGGCCCGATCGCGTTGACGAACGCGTGCCGGAACACCGGCACAAAGTAATAGTTCTCAAGGATCTCACGCTGAATATCCTCAGCCAGCTGCTTGCGCTCGTCGCGGTTGATCGAAGCGAGATACTTATCGAACTTGGCGTCGAGCTCCGGCACGCAATTGCGGTCGCGGCCGTTGAAGCCGCCACACCGCATGAAGCTGTCGTACCAGTTCGACCAAGTCCCGCCGACCCGTGCGGCATTGAAGATGATCTGCACGCCAGGCCATTCCTTCAGCCCGCCCTGCAGCCGCTTCAAGAACACGCCGCGCTCCATCGTCTGCATGCGCGCGCGGATGCCGAGCGCCTGCAGCTGCGAGACGATGCGCTCGCCGCGCGAATAGTAGTTGGGCACCGGCGTCACCCAATCGACATTGATGCCGTTGGGGTGGCCAGCCTCGGCCATCAGCTGCTTCGCCTTGGCGAGGTCGCGCGGCCATTTCGGCCACGGCATGCCGTTTTCGACATCGTCGTTGATCCAGTTGCCGTCGACCGCGCCCAGCCCGTCGCATTCAGCCTGGTTGATCGCGTCGCGGTCAACCGCAAGGCTGATCGCCTGGCGCACCCGCTTGTCGTGGAACGGGTTCTTGGGATCCTGGAAACCGGGAAATTCGAGCCACCAATTGCCCGAGACGACCGGAGCCAGCATCAGTTTCGGGTTGGTCTTGACCCGCTCGATCAGCTCGCCAGGGATGAAATACGCGATGTCGGCTTCGCCGCGCTCCAGCATCGCTACGCGCGTTGCCGCTTCCGGGATGCTGAGCATCGTCAGGTTCTTGATGTGTACCGGGCGATAATAATCGTCGAACGCCTCGAATTCGAGGCGGATCCCTGGTTCCTGGCTGGCGAGCTTGTACGGGCCTGCGCCGATCGGCTTCTGCATGAACCCGTCCGGCCCGGCCTTCTGATAATAGCCGGCCGGAACCACCCACCCTGCACCGCACACGTTGCCAGTGCCGAGTAGAATCGGAAAATCGAAGAACGGCTGCTTCAAGTGGAAACGGAGGGTGTCGTTTCCGGCGATTTCCACCCCATCCGTCTGCTTGTGAAGCACCTCGCCCCAGGCGCCGTGATAGTGCTCATAACTCCATTTGACGTCGGCCGCCGTCACTGGTGAGCCGTCGTGAAACTTCGTCCCCGGGCGCAACTTGAAGCTCGCGCTCTTCGCGTCTTCGGCAAAGTCGAAGCCTTGCGCCAGCGCCGGATGGTCGTATCGCGTTTCGCGCAAGTTCTTGATCAGTCCATCATGGAGCGCAAAAAGGAAATTGTCAGGGCTGGCGGTGCCGTCATGTTGTTGCGGGTCGAGCCAGCGCGCCGCGATGTTGGTGTGCCACGCCAGTACTATTTTACCGCTCGGTGCGGCCGCGTTGGCCGTCCCCACCCGCCAAAGGAAGGGCGCGGCCAAGCCGCCCGCCGTCATTGCCGTCGTTTGAAGCACCCTGCGCCGGGTCAGCCTCGCTGCCGCCATCGCCGCCTCCGCCTGTTCCTGGGCTCATTCTTTGACAAGCCTTGCGCGAATTTTAGGTGAGCTATGCAAACGAGTCTTGCTCGTTCTTCTCACTTTGGTTTGGGTCGGCCCCTACCCAGGACCGAGCGCTAAGGACCGCTTTGCGCCGACTCCCGGTGGTTGCTCCCCCGAAACCTTTGGGACCGGGGACACGGTAACAGGCGGCTATGACAGTCTGGGCCTGGACATTAGACTGCTACCTATCAATCGGCGGAGAAACCCATGGACCGGTCATCACCGCAACTGCGTTCGCTCGGCGAAGCACTCGGTATGGAAGTGCTCGGGATCGACCTCTCCGGGCCGCTCGAAGACGCGACCTTTGCCTGGATCGCCAATTCCTTTGCCGAGCACCCGGTGCTGGTCTTTCGCGACCAGAACCTCGGCGCTGCCGCACTAGCCGCGTTCGGCCGCCGTTTCGGCGTCCCGCGAAAGCACGCGTTGGTCAAGTACCGACATCCGGAGCACGAGGAAGTATCGTGGCTGACCAATGTCGAGCCCGACGGCAAGGTCGACTGGTACGGCGTCAAGCGCGCCACGGATTGGCACACAGATTCGACCTACGAGCCGGAACTGCCGATATTGGCGATGCTGCACGCGAAGGAAGTGCCCTCGGAGAAGGGTGGCACGATGTTCGCCGACATGCGCGCTGCCTACGACGCGCTGTCGCCGGTCATCAAGGAGCGGCTCGCCGGGCTCACCGGGTTGCATGGCCGCACCGACGGGCCCGCCGGCGAACGCCTCTACGGCGACAACAAGGGTCAGACCGAGAAGAGATATTACGAGCAGCCGCGCCCGGCGGTTATTCACCATCCGATCACGGGCCGCCCGATCCTGTTCGTGAACCCCATGCACACCCATGGCTTTGTCGGCATGGAGCAGAAAGAAGCCTGGCCGCTGATCGAGGAGCTGGCAGCACATGCGACGCAGGATCGTTTCGTCTACTATCATTCCTGGCAGGTCGGCGATCTC
>VAZF01000565.1 GCA_005888425.1 Alphaproteobacteria bacterium | reverse complement strand
CTGGGTGCGCACCCATCCACTGACGCAGCAACGTGTGCAATACATCCGCGACCATGTCCAACAGGCGCGCTGCTCCAACACGCCGGACTCGCCGGACTCGGTCGAGCTATTGCGCCGCATCAAGGCCAAGCTGCACGCGTTTCTCGACGATCCGTCGAAAACGCTCTCCACCTATCCGACCAGCGACCGCTCGCCGATCGCCCGCTATGCCCGGGCGATTGCCTATTACCGGATGCCAAAGCTCGATCTGGCGCTGCCTGAGATAGACGGGCTCATTCGGGATTTTCCGAACGATCCCTACTATCGCGAGCTCAAGGGGCAGATGCTGTTTGAGAACGGCCGGGTGCGCGACGCGATGCGGCCCTACGAGGACGCGGTCAAGCTGGCGCCCTCGGCCGCGCTGCTGCGGATATCGCTGTCGCAGGTCTATATCGAGAGCGGCGATCCGGCGCTCAACAAGCGCGCCATCGCCTACCTCAATGACGCGAGCCGCGCCGAGGGCCGCGAAAGCCAGATCTGGCGCTTCCTCGCCGTCGCCTATGGCCGCGACAACCAGATCGGCATGGCGGCGCTGTCATTGGCTGAGGAGGCGCTGGCCAACGGCAAGAAAAAGGATGCGACGCAGCAGGCCCTCCGCGCCAAGCAGATGCTGACGAAGAACTCGCCTTCCTATTTCCGCGCCGATGACATTCACCACGAGGCCGAGCGTCTCGAAAACTGAGCGCGCCCTTTGGGGCATAGGAGTTCCGTTATGATGTTTCGGTTTCGCCGGCCGCCCCCTCGGGCGCTGGCCTCGCCGCGAGCAGGCTCATGGTTTCTCGCCGTGGCGCTGCTCGCCGCAGTTGTGGCCGTGCTGATCCCGCCTGCCAGCTTGGCAGCCGACTTCACGCCGGATCAGCGCAAGGCGATCGAGTCCATTATCCACGATTACCTGACGAAGAATCCGGACGTCCTGCTCGACGCGCTGCAGGCGGCCGAGGACAAGATGAAAGGTGATGCGAAGGACAAGGCTGCGCAGGCGCTGTCGACGCGCCGGCGCGAAATCTTCGAGGACCCCGATACGCCGGTCGCCGGCAATCCGAACGGCGATGTGTCGCTTGTCGAGTTCTTCGATTACCGCTGCCCCTACTGCAAGCAGGTCGAGCCGTCGCTCGAGGCTCTCCTCGGCGAAGACCGGCAGCTACGCCTCGTCTACAAGGAGTTTCCGGTGCTCGGACCGGAATCGGTGACCGCGTCAAAGGCGGCGCTCGCGGCGCGGAAGCAGGGCAAATATGACGCCTTCCACCGCGCGATGATGACCATCAAAGGCCAGATCAACGACACGGCGGTGTACAAGACAGCCGAGTCGGTCGGCGTCGATGTCGATCGTCTGAAGCGCGACATGGCGGCGCCCGAGATCGCTCGCGCCCTGAAGGCCAATACCGAATTGGCCGACGCGCTCGATATTCGCGGCACGCCGGGTTTCATTGTCGGCAACGAGATTGTGCCGGGCGCCATCGATCTTGCCAGCCTGAAGCAGTTGATCGCGACCGCCAGGAAGAAATAGAGGGTACTACTCGGCGGAACCGGATTGCAGCAGGATGTAGCGTTCGAGGCCGATGCGGTCGATCAGCTCGAATTGGGTTTCGAGGAAATCGACCTGCTCCTCTTCGCCTTCGAGAATATCGCTGAAGAGATCGCGCGAGACGAAATCTCGGACTCCCTCGCAATGCGCGATCGCCTCGCGCAACCGCGCGAGGCCGGCCTGTTCGAGGCGCAGATCACATTCGAGGACCTCGCGCACATTCTCGCCGATCAGGAGCTTGTCGAGGTCTTGCAGATTGGGCAGGCCGTCGAGGAACAGGATGCGCTCGATCAGCTTGTCGGCGTCCTTCATCTCGTCGAGCGAGGCGTGGTACTCGCGGTCGCCGAGCTTTGTGACGCCCCAATGGCGCAGCATCCGCGCATGCAGAAAATATTGATTGATCGCGGTCAGCTCGTTCTTGAGCACCGCATTCAAATGCTGGATGACGGTTTGGTCGCCCCGCATTGCCGGCCTCCGCAAGGGTCGGGCAGATCGCTAAACTGGAAGCTAACGCCGGCGGGCGAAAAGCGATCAATCCGCGCCGGCCATCTTTCCTGCTGATTCCGCTGCCTCTCGCAGCATCTGGCGGACAAAGGGCACGCACTTGCCGCATTGCGGTTGGCAGCCGCAGGCGCGGTACACCATCGAGACCGAGCAGTCCCCGGCAGCGGTATGGGGATGAAGATCGCGGTCGGTCAATGCATTGCACAGGCATACATACATAGGCGGCCTCGAGGCTCGGTAACGGTCTGTAACGTAGGCAAATTGCGAATGGTTCGCAATAGCACCCGGCCGCGTCAGACGGTCGCAGTGGCTGCCGCGGTCGCGGCAATCGGCGCTTCGCCGCCCGCTGCGAGGCGGTCTATGCTGGGCTTAACCAATAGCCCCACGGAGAGGAGACGCCGATGCCCGAGACACCGACTTTCGGACGCTACGCCGAAATCCCCTATGACCGGATGACCCCGGAGCAGCAGCAGGCCTACCGCTCGCTGATCGAGACGCGCGGCCGCCTGCCTGGCCCGAACAAGATCTACGTTCACAACCCCAACCTGGTGAAGGTAATGGGGCCGCTCGGCGCCTATTTCCGGACCGGCTATTCGCTGTCCGAGCGCGAGCGCGAAATCGCGGTGGTCATCATCAACAGCAAATTTCATTCGGCCTATCCGACCAACGCGCATGAGCGCGCCGCGAAGGCCGCAGGCCTGCCGAACGATAAGGTCGAGGCGATGCTCTCGGGCCTGCCGACATCGTTCGAGGACGAGCGCGAGCAGGTCATCTACGAAATGGCGACCTGCCTCTTGAATTCGCGCTGGGTGTCCAAGGGCCTCTATGACCGCGCCGTCAAAGCGCTCGGTCATGAAGGCATCACCGACGCGATCTGCCTCATGGGCTTCTACACCAGTGTTTCG
>VAZF01000564.1 GCA_005888425.1 Alphaproteobacteria bacterium | reverse complement strand
GATTTGGCGAAAAGGGGCCGGACGCCAGTCTTCCGGGGTTTGACATCACCGCTTATTGGGGGCGCAGCGGCTTGCTGTCGCTGACCCGCGATGCCGGCGCGCCGCCGACCTGGCCGTTGTCGGGCAGCGGCGACCACGCGACCGCCGTCGGGCTGTTCTCGGCAATCGTCATGGGCCTCTATCGCCGCGAGCGCACCGGCAAGGGCTCATACGTGACGACATCGCTGTTGGCGGAGGGCATCTGGGCGGCCGGGGTCTCGATCCAGGGCGCGCTGAGCGGGGCGAAGCTCTTCGGGCTGCACGATCGCAAGAACCCCCCGAACCCGGCGATGAATGTCTACCAGAGCGCCGATGACCATTGGTTTGTGCTGCTGGTCACGCCAGACAAGCTGGCGGCGCTGGCGAACGCGATCGGCCGCGCGGATCTGCTGACCGATCCACGCTTCAGCGATCCGGCCAAGGCGGCGGCCAACGCAGCGGCGCTGACCGGCATCCTGGATGCAGCGTTTACCGCCCAGCCGATGGCGCATTGGCGCGAGGTGTTCGAGCAGGCGCACATCACGTTCGGGGACGTGAAGGCGCCAGCCGACGTCATCAACGACCCGCAACTGCGCGCGAACGACATCGTCGTTCCGCTCGAAGGTGCCGGCAACAAGGTGACCTCGACGATCAGCAGCCCGATGCAGGTGCACGGCCTTGCCAAGGTGCCGGCGAAGCGAGCCCCGGAGCTCGGCGAACACACCGACGAGGTTCTCAGGGAACTCGGTTTCGCTTCGGCCGAGATCGAAGATTTGCACGCCGCCGGCGCGGTTCCCGCACCGCGGCCAATACCAGCCGTGGCCTAAAGGGCGGACGCGGAGAGGACGCGATGATCCACGCGAGCTCGCTGGGCCGCGCCGCACAGTCGTTTCCGGACCGCGCGGCGCTCTGGTCGGGCGATAGATGGCTGGAGTGATCGTGGTGCCGTTGAATGTGCGGCTCTCGGTGGTCGAGATCGATCGCATTCTAGCCGACGCGAGCCCGCATGGCCTGATCCGGCACTCCTCGCTCCCGCTCCCGACGGTGCCGCTTGCCTGGCAGCGCGTCCTCGACCAGGAGCCCCTCGACCTAGGAGATGATGGATCCCGGTCGGCGCCGATCAACGATCCGGACGCTGTCCTAGCCCTCATCTACACCAGCGGCACGACCGGTCACCCGAAGGGTGTCGTGGTCACGCACGCCAACATGCTGGCGAACGTTGAGCACTTCGATTACTGGATGCCGCACAAGGACGGCGCCGTGCATCTCCACGCGGCGCCGCTTTTTCATATCGCCGACTTCCCGGTGATGTTCGCGGCGCCGGCGTTCGGCGCCGCGCAGGTCGCGATCCCCAGGTTCACCCCGCAAGACTTTTGCCAAACCGTCGAGCGCGCGCGTGTCAGCCACACCGTCCTGGTGCCGACAATGATCAACCTGCTGACGCAATTCCCGGAGCTCGGAAAGTACGATCTGGCGAGCCTCGATGAGATCGCCTACGGCGGCTCGCCGATGGCCCCCGAGCTTATCCGCCGCACCCGCGAGGTCCTGCCCGGCGTCAGATTGGTGCAGGGCTACGGGCTGAGCGAAACCGGTTTTCTTACCGCTCTGCGCGACGATGAGCATGTCGGCCAAAGACTGACCTCGTGCGGGCGGCCGGCTGCTGGCATTGAGGTCCGGGTCGTCGACGGATCGGGCGCGGAGGTCAAGGCCGGTGAGGCTGGCGAACTGATCGCTCGCGGCGCCAATGTCATGCGCGGTTATTGGAACAACCCGAAGGAAACCGCACAGGCGTTCCTAGACGGCTGGTTTCGCACCGGCGACGTCGGCCGCCAAGACGCCGATGGGTTTTTCTACATTCTCGACCGCCTGAAAGACATGATCGTGACCGGCGGCGAAAACGTCTACTCGGGCGAAGTCGAAGCCGTGATCTACGAGCACCCCGCGGTTCTTGAGGCCGCGGTCTTTGGCATCCCCGACCAAAAATGGGGTGAGCTGGTGGCCGCCTGCGTCGTGCTAAGGCCAGGAAAAGTTCTCAGCGGTGATGAACTGATCGACCACTGCCGGCGATCCCTCGCCAATTACAAGGTGCCGCGGCGGGTCGAATTCTCTGACACCGAGCTGCCGAAAAGCGGGACCGGCAAGATCCTTAAGCGGGTTTTGCGGGAGCGGTTTTGGGATCACCAAGAGCGGGCGGTGAGCTGATCACGAATGCGCGATGCCTGTCTCGACAGCCTCCGCAGCGACTCCTCTCTTGCCTTTATCGCGGCGGCAGGCACCATAAGCGGAGGAGCCCGCATCTCTAGGAGGTGACGTGACGATCGAAGTGGTGATCGAGCAGCGGCGGCGCAGCATCGGCAGCTTCGAGGTCGGTCGCGTGCTGCCGTCGGCGGAGCGGCACATGGTCGGGCCGTTCATCTTCTTTGATCACATAGGGCCGGTCGATCTGGCCAAGGGGCTCCCGCGCGAGGCCGATGTGCGTCCGCACCCGCATATCGGGCTCTCCACCGTCACTTATCTGTTTGCCGGCGAGATCATGCACCGCGACTCGACCGGCATCGAGCAGCGATCCGCCCCGGCGAAATCAACTGGATGACGGCCGGGGGCGGCATCACTCACTCGGAACGCTTTGAGCGGGCGCGCCGCGAAGGGGGACCGCTGCACGGCATTCAGTCATGGGTCGCCTTGCCTGAGGAAGACGAGGAGACGACGCCCAGCTTTGCGCATCACGAGGGCGACGATCTGCCGGTGCACCAGGACCGCGGCCTATGGCTGCGGCTCCTCGCGGGGGAGGCGTTCGGGCTGCGTTCCTCGGTCAGGACGCATTCGCCACTGTTCTATGTCCATGCGGCGCTCCAACCCGGCGCGCGCCTCGAGCTGCCGCGCCAATATGCGGAGCGCGCAGTCTATCTCGTGTCGGGCGCGGTAGAGGTCGGCGGACGGGCGATCGACCCACTCCGGATGGCGGTGTTCGCCGATGGGGACGAGACTGTGATCGAGGCACAGGCGCCGAGTGTGCTGATGCTCCTGGGAGGCCATCCAGTGGGCGATCGCTTTATCGAGTGGAATTTCGTGTCGTCGTCGCGCCAGCGGATCGAGCAGGCGAAGGCGGATTGGCGCGCCGGCCGCATGAGATTGCCGGATCTCGACAATTCCGAATTCATCCCGTTGCCGCCGGATCCCACCCGAGCCAGCGCATCCGCTGAAGCACATTGATTGGGATCGTGCCGTGATCGTGACGACTGGCCCGGACGTGTTGCTGGTCATCGTCCTCCTGTTTGCGGCCGGCACCGCAGCGTCACATCTGCTGTTCCGCAGGTCGCCGATAGCGCGGGCGATAGCGCGGGTGGGCTTTCTAACTCTGTTGACGATTGCGCTGCTGTACGCGGGCATCGTCCCGTACCACCCGCTGCAATCGACCGGGGTCCCGTGGCACGACGCCGCCCACGCGGTTCTGAAGATCGCGTGGTGGCTGTGGATGGCGTGGTTCCTGGTCGGCTTTCTGCGCGCCTTTGTGATCGTCGAGCGCCGGCCGCGCGAGGGGAAGCTGCTGCAGGATCTGCTCGCCGGGCTGATCTATCTCGTCGCGCTGTTCGCGATCGTCTCCTACGTGTTCGACGTGCCGATTCAAGGCTTGCTGGCGACCTCCGGCGTTATCGCCATCATCCTCGGGCTGGCGCTGCAGAGCACGCTGGGCGACGTCTTTTCCGGCATCGTCCTCAGTTTCAGCCGCCCCTACCGGCCCGGCGACTGGATCAGTATCGACGGCGGCACCGACGGCCGGGTGATCGAGATGAACTGGCGGGCGACGCATGTGCTGACCGCACGGCGCGATCTGGCCATCGTGCCAAACAGCACGATCGCCAAATCGAGAATCGTCAATGTGAGTTCGCCCTCGGGTATTCACGGCAATACTGTGACGCTGCA
>VAZF01000563.1 GCA_005888425.1 Alphaproteobacteria bacterium | reverse complement strand
CTCGGGTTCGGGACACTCGGCCAGGATGCCGGCCGCAAAATGAAGGCGCTCGGCTTTCCAGTCGCCGGTTGGAGCCGCAGCGCGAAAGAGGTCGCCGGCTTTGCGACCTATGCCGGCGCGGAAGGGCTCGACGCGCTCCTCGCGCGGAGCGAGATCCTCGTCTGCCTGTTGCCGCTGACCGCGGCGACCGAGGGCATCCTGAACGCTGGCCTCTTCGCGCGCCTGCCGCGCGGCGCCGCCCTCGTCAATGCCGGGCGGGGCGGCCACCTCGTTGAGGCCGACCTGATCCCGGCGCTCGACAGCGGCCAGTTGTCGGGGGCGGTGCTCGATGTCTTTCGCGAGGAGCCGCTCCCGAAAGGGCATCCGTTCTGGAGCCATCCGCGCATCATCGTGACTCCGCACATCGCGGCCGAGACGCACCCGCCGACCGCCGCCGCGATCATCGGCGACGCGATCCGCCGCTTCGCCAAGGGAGAGCCGGTCGCCAATCTCGTCGATCTCGCGACGGGCTACTGAGCCGCCGCTCGCGGTTGCCAGTCCGCGGGCGCTGGCTCATCATGAAGTCCCCCCGCCCGGCCCAGAGGGACCCTGCCCCCATGGCGCTCACGTCACAAAGCCTCTCAAGCCAGAACCTCCCGACCAATCTGTCTCCCGACAAGCAGCGCGAGATGCTGCGCCAGATGCTGACGATCCGCCGTTTCGAGGAGCGCGCCTCGGCCGACTACCTCGCGGGCAAGATCTATGGCGTCGTGCATTGCTATATCGGCGAGGAGGCGGTGGCGGTCGGCGTGTGCAGCGCGCTCGCCGGCACCGACCGCATCATCTCGACGCATCGCGGCCACGGCCACTGCATCGCCAAGGGCGCCGACCTCAACCGCATGATGGCCGAGCTCTACGGCCGCCAGACCGGCTACTGCAAGGGCAAGGGCGGCTCGATGCACATCGCCGATTTCGGGATCGGCATGCTTGGCGCCAACGGCATCGTCGCCGGCGGCATCTCGATCGTGACGGGCGCGGGCCTCGCGGCACAGATGGAAGGCAAGGGCGGCGTCGCGGTCTCCTTTTTCGGCGATGGTGCCTCGAATGCCGGCCCGTTCCACGAATGCCTCAACATCGCGGCGGCATGGAAACTGCCGATGCTCTATGTGTGCGAGAACAACATGTACGCGGCCCAGACCGCGGCGGCCCAGACGCACGCGCTTCCCGATGTCGCAAGGCGCGCCGCCGGCTACGGCATCCCGGGGATCGTCGTCGACGGCAACGATGTCTTCGCGGTGCATCAGGCGGCGAGCGCCGCGATCGACCGCGCGCGCTCGGGCGGAGGGCCGACGCTGATCGAGTGCAAGACCTATCGCTGGCGCGCCCATACGGAACGCAAAGGCCAGCCCGATCCGCGTGACGCGACGGAGATCGAAGCGTGGAGGCGCAAGGACCCGATCGCATTCCTCGAGCGGCAGCTGCGCGATCAGGGCGAGCTCGACGATGCCGGATTACAGGCGATCGAGCGCGACATCATCGGCGCGATCGAGGCCGCGGTCGCTTTCGCCGAGGCAAGCCCCTTCCCGCTGCCCGAGCAGGCGACCGACGACGTCTTCTCGGCCTGAGCGAGGACCGGATCATGCGAGAGCTGACCTACAACGAGGCCGCGCTCGAGGCGATCGCCGAGGAGATGCGGCGCGACCCCAAGATCTTCTACATGTCGACCGACACAATCCCGCCGCTCTTGAAGGAGTTTGGCGAACAGCGGATCAAGGCGACGCCGATCACTGAGGCCGCCTTCACCGGTATGGCGATCGGTGCCGCGGGTTGCGGCTTCCGCCCGATCGCCGATTGGCGGCAGGTCACGTTCTGTTTTGTCGCCATGGACCAGATCGTCAATCAGGCGGCGAAGATCCACTACATGTTCGGCGGCCAGGTGCCGTTCCCGATCCTGTTCCGCGCCTCGGTCGGCGGCGGCGGCCTCGTCGCGGCGCAGCATTCGCAATCGCCCTATTCGATGTTCATGAATGTCGCCGGCCTCAAGATGTTTTTGCCGTCGACTCCCTACGACATGAAGGGGTTGTTGAAGACCGCGATCCGCGACAACAACCCGGTCATCTCTTTCGAGTCGAGCCGGTTGATGGGACGCAAGGGGCCGGTGCCGGAGGAAGATTATGCGATCCCCTTCGGCCAGGCCGACGTCAAGCGCGAGGGCAGCGATGTGACGGTCGTGGCGCTCGCCTGGCTCGTGCACGAGGCGCTCGCCGCGGCCGAAGAGCTGGCAAAGGAGGGGATCTCGGTCGAGATCGTCGATCCGCGCACGCTGGTGCCGCTCGACGCGGGCACAATCCGCGACTCCGTACAGAAGACCGGCCGGCTCGTTATCGCCGACGAGGCAGGGCCAACCGCCGGCTTCTCGGCGGAGATTGCCGCCATCGTCACCGAGGACGCCGCGACCTTCGCGCGCCTGAAAGCACCGGTGAAGCGGGTCTGCGCCTTGCAAGTGCCGATCCCCTATAGCCCGGTCCTCGAAAGCGCCGTCTTCCCGGACCGGAACCGGATCAGCGCCGGCATCCGCGAGGTGCTGCGCTGACGGCTGGCGGCGGTTGCGCCCGCCATCCGAAGGCGGGATGATGGCCCCTGAGCAGCGCCGGCTGTGTCGTATTTACACCCCCAAGGGAGAGCGAGGATGGCCTACGAAGGCATGATTGCTGAGACGATTTCGATGAACGGCGACAAGGGCGAGCCGATCTCGGCCTATGTCGCGCGGCCGCTGGGGGCGGGTCCTTATCCCGGCGTCGTGCTGATTCACCACGCGCCCGGCTGGGATGAATTCTATCGCGAGACGACCCGCAGGTTCGCGCATCATGGCTATGCCGCCATCAGCCACAACCTCTATCACCGTGCCGGCGAAGGCAAAGCCG
>VAZF01000159.1 GCA_005888425.1 Alphaproteobacteria bacterium | reverse complement strand
GGCGAAGCCGGAATGCACTGCGAGAATAACGAACGCGGCGGCGAGCAGCGCAGGTAGTCGCCTCGCGCCAAGCACCGCCGCAATGAGCATGAACAGCCCTCCGGTGCCCCAGAGGCCGAACTCGCCGACCAGATAATAATTCCACGGTTCGGTGCCGAAATCCGCGCTAACACCGTCAAAAATGTTGAATAGGAGGTTCCGCCACAGCGAGGCCAGTGGATAGCCAAGCGACACCCAATCGAGTGCCGCGCCGAACGCGCCCGCGAGCAAGCCGCCCGCAATCAGCGCCGGCAGCCGCGAGCGCCAGGAGGCAGGGCTTGCCCATAGCGCAAGGACCAGCACGGCGGGCGCCATGTGGATGCGCAACAGGCACGCGAAGCCAAGTAG
>VAZF01000158.1 GCA_005888425.1 Alphaproteobacteria bacterium | reverse complement strand
CAGGTAAATATCCGGCCCATCGCTGATCAGCCGCGCCGCTTCCATAAGGGCGGCAACAAAGCCGGGCAACAGCCACGAGCGCATCCCGAGCTGAAACTCCCACGTCACCAGGCCGTAGCCGTAGACGAGGCGGTGTGCGGGTTCGAGCGTTTGGAAAATTTCATCGCCCCAATTGAGGCTCGGCTCGACGATGATCGGTACAAGCCGCAGACCCACCGCCACGGTCACCAACACAATAAGCCCGGCAACAGCGAGCAGTCGCGCCGTCGGCCAGCAATTCGGTACCGAGCCAGACCTCGCGAGCTGTGGTGGGCTGCTAAAATCGACCATGTGTAGCGGGTTAGCGTCCCGCGCTTTCGATTTGGTTAACCCTACCTCTCGGTCAGTGTGTACGAGGTGACAGAACAGGAACGCGCTTGTCCTCGTAGCGCTCACTCCTGTCGCACACCCGGCGCTTGTCGTTCACGGCTCATCACGGCCGCCCCTGGCGGGGCTGGTGGCGGCGGCGCGAACCTGACCCCATTCGGGACCGAATTGCTCGAAGGTACCAGCGTATCGCGAAACAGGTATCTGAAATGGCTGCCGAGAACTTGGCGGCATTCGGTCGGCGAGCGCTACGAAGGCATTCGGGATAGGAACCAGCCTCCCCGGATCTCATCTCTCATCGGAGGTCGGACGGTTCTGGCCGGTAGCCGGTGGGAGAGGCTGCGGAGTTGACGGAGGCGGGATTACCTTGGAACTAGCTTTAGATCAATTTGCGAGAGGTTGTCGCCCTTGACGGGGGCGATGTAAAAAACACTCACGGTTCCGTATTCGGCCACCAGTGCGGCCCGGTGACGTCCCTCCTCATTATGTAATGCAGTCATGACGGCGACATCGTCGGGCTCTGTCACCAGCCAAGAGACATGTTCTGCGGAAAGTCGGTCGAACCAATCTCCTGAAATTCTGCTGAGGTCCATTCTGGACGCGAATTTCCCTTTTCCGAGGCCGTATACGTCGTCGTCCGCGGTATCGGCAGGATACACCGAGGATTGAGTCGGCAGACCACCCCAAATCGCATACGGTTCCGAGTTCTTCACACCAACGTACAGGACCTCCGCAGGCTGCATGTGTGTTCTGAGAAAGTTAACAGCTCTGGCGCTGTCGACATCAACGGGATATTGCTTTGAAATGTATGGCCTAATCATTTGCATCGAAAAAGCGGGCCTGTGTTTTAGGCTGATAGCCAATAGAAAATAGAAGGGGTAAACCACACCCAATCCCGCAACAGCGATTGCCAAAGCTCCGAAAATCAGCCTTCTCACCGAGGTAAGGGCGCAATCCAACAAACCGGCAAAAAAAATGCCCGTTCCAATCGCGAGCGCGATTGAGGTCACGGCAGCAAACTTCGTAATGTCCCAGCTATACCCGTAGCGGAGCCCGTTAACGGCGATCAGAGATGTCCCGGCAAGACCTGCTAAGAGCACCCGCTCACGATGAGCGCGACACAGGCCGAGGACACCAAGCACAAGAGGGAGGCCAAAGCTCAGCAAATTCCATTCGATTTGCTCGAGAACGGCGTTATTACCCGGATATTCACGTAGATAGAAGCCAGTACCTAACACTCCGCCCGCTGAAGGATATGATGCCGAGTCAAAGAACCCCCCAATAAGCTTGGTACCGAGCACAGCTGCGGCGAGGCCGAAGAGCACGGTCACGGCGGTCCGACTACCCGAGCGCACAAATTTCCAAAAATCTGCTAATCCAAATGCGATGACAGTCACAACAAACAACACCGCCTGGGCCAGCGAGAGCAGCAGTAGCGAACAAACCAGGGCCCCCACTCTCCACACTTGGTTATCGGTTCGGTCCAAGGCGGCTCGCTGCAGCACCAGCAAGCAGAAGATCACGATACCAAGACCCCAAGGATGCTGAAAAAAGTAGGAAACGAAAGGAGGATTAGTCTTGAGCCCGTTAACCGTGCAGGTCGGACACAACCCGGTGGAAAACGAGACCGCCAGGGCGACCAGCAGGCCAGCCCGCCTGCCACCAACGTGCTCCCCGACTCGCCACAGGAGCAAAAACATAGTTGGCCAAAGCGCCAGAGTCAGAATATCGATTGCCTGGTCGATGCGGATGCGCAGCAGACCCGTGACAATCGCAGCCGCAAGATCGAAGCCATAATGATAACGTAGCGGCAGGCTTGGCTCATAAAGATAACGGGGTGGATACGAGCCGTTTTGCAAATGCGCGATAATCGCCTGGTGGCCGCCAAAATAGGTTTCATCATGGAAATTGAGCAGTATCGTCGGCAACACGATCGGTAAGGTGGCTAGAGCTGCAACTCCTAGTCTGTACCCCAGCTCTGCACCTCCTCGTATTCGGGGCGGGAATTTTTGCCAATGATGACCAAGCCAAGCGTAACCGCCTGCGCCAATACCGATCCAGGCGCCTGCAAGCCCGAGATTGAGTGATCCGGTAGCCAGCGCGAGAAGATGTGTTGGTAATAAGGCGAGTACTAAGCCGATAGCTCCGACGGTGCAAAGAGGCCGGTCGTCATTTGGGAACAGAAACTTATTGACGGCATAAGCGGCAAACCCAATTCCAGGCAAAGCGAGAAGTAGGAATGGCAACCAGCTAGGCTGCGGATTTTCAATCATCCGTTAAACTCGCTTCCAGCGCTCTCGGGAAACACCGAACAATGTCGGTGTAGGCGTTCGAGAACCTGAAATATCTCGTCGGCCCAGTCGACGCTTGGCACGACGACAATCGGAATGAGACGAAGCGCGATCGCGAACTGCAGGGATTGCGAACAGCGCCAGCGCTGGTAACTGCCGCTCCTTGGGCCACGACCAGCGCGGAACCGCCGCGCCGCCCTCCGCGATTTCAGCCTGCCTCGCTGCGATCACTTCGTCTCCGCGCCCGCGCCTGGACCCGCTCAATACCTGTTGGCCTACCGAACGGCATGCGCGGAAAGCATAGGGAGGCAGCCGTTAGGGCAAGGTTAACCATCATGCCGAGATCCTGCGCATAACCGCGGACGAGCGTGTGGCGGGTGCCGTTCGGTGTTGGCGCGCGAACGACCGCAGGACGAGGAGATTCGGTTGTACGAATACGATGGCGACTTCTACGATTTTCTGTCGTCCTTCGCCCTCGAATCGGCGCGACGCGTGGTGCCGCGCCTGACTACGCCTCTGCCGCTTCGCAGCGTCGTTGATTTCGGCTGCGGGCAGGGCGCATGGCTGCGGGCGTGGTTCGAAGCCGGCGCCGATGTCATGGGTGTCGATGGGCCCTACGTCGATCGTCGGCGCATGCTGATCGATGCCGCGAATTTTCGTGCCGCCGATCTCGCTAACCCGATCGATCTCGGCCGCCGCTTCGATCTCGTGCAGAGCTTGGAAGTCGCCGAGCATCTGCCTGCCGTCAAAGCTGAGAGCTTCGTCGACACGCTCGTCGCGCATGGGTCGCTGGTGCTGTTCTCGGCGGCGCTCCCGGGCCAAGGCGGCGAGAATCACGTCAATGAGCAACCGCTCGACTATTGGCGCGATATTTTCCGAAGCCGGGGCTACCTGCCGGTCGATTATCTGCGGCCTCTGATCACCGGCGACCCGGCGATTCAGTCCTGGTACCGCTACAATATTCTGCTCTATGTCGAGGCGGGCCGCCTCGGTTTATTGCCCGAGGCGCTCCGGGCCTATGTCGTTCGCGACGGGGACGCGCTGCGCGATTACCGGCCGCTGACATGCCGGCTGCAACAGGCGCTTGTGCGTCGGCTGCCAGTGTCGACCGTGAACCGGATTTCGCGCTTCAGGGCCGCGGTCGCGGTGCGGCGGAACGCCGGCGCAGCGCGTCAGCCTATGCCCGCGCCGTGACGCCGACCAGCAGGATGCCGACCCCAATCAGGCCGATGCCGATCCATCGCACCGGCGAGATCGGCTCGTTCAGCATCAGGCTCGCCGCCGCTATCACACCGATGAACTGCGCCGCGGTGAAGGACTGCGCGACGTTGAGTGGAACCCAGCGCAGCAGGAATGCGTAGAGCAGACCGCCGCACCCGAACAAGACCAGCCCGGCCACAGACTTCCAGCTGAGCACTCCAAAGATGATCCGATCAGAAGCGGGCGCGCTCGCGCCAAGCTTCAGCATCAGATTGGCTATGATCGCGAAGCCGATGACGCCCGCGAGACCGATCGTCGATCTGACATTCAATACCGTTGGCCCCCCGCCATGTCGTCCCGCGGAACCGGCCGGGTGCCGATAGCGGACCAGGACATCTGATTGACGCTCGCGACCTGGATATCCACGAGCCCCGCCTGCCCCATCAACTGCAAGACCTGCTCCCGCGGCCAGTAATGCGCGATGCGCGGTAGCATCTGGTCAAACACGATTGACCGCAGGTGCGGGAAACGAAGCCGCGCCAGCAGCTCAAAATACTTGCTCGGCCGCAGTCCGCATCGCAACAGCATCCAGAGCAGGGCCGCGGGATAGAGCGAGAAGTGGTGTACCAGGCTCACCGGCAGATGGCGAAACAGCGCCTTGCGCAGCGGGTCGAGGACCGAGACAAGCCATTCATTGCCTTCGCGGCCATAGACCCAGATCAGGACACGGCCGCCCGGCCGCGCCGCCCGCACCATCCGCTGCAACGCGTCCGGCGGATTCTCCAGGTGATGGATCACCCCGATCGAGAAGACGAGGTCGAAGCGGTTCTCGAACGGCAGATCATAGGCGCTCGCCCGCGTGACCTGCATGCTCGGGAAGGCAGCCAGGTTGCGGCGGGCATTTGTCAGCGAGCGCTCGTCGATATCGACCGCGACCCCCTCGCGAGCGCCGTAGGTCATCGGCCAATAGCTGTTGCGGCCCATGCCGCAACCGACATCGAGAAAGCTCAAGCCGCGCCAATCCGCGCGCGCGAGATGCACCGTCCAGCCGCGAAATTGCTCCTCGTATTCCGGGAGAAGGTCGCCATAAGCGCCCCATTCATAGCCGAACCGGTCGGGCGATCCGGCCTGATCACGCCAGGTCTGGTCGACCATCAGCGACATCTCCTCTCTTCTCGGCTAAGCGAAGGCCGGGATTTTGGTCGGCGCGATCGGGGCGTGGGCCGGCCGGCTCGCCGCGACCGTAAACAGCATGAAAAGCGCCCACAATTTCTTCCCGTGGTCGCACCGGCCGCTCTGGTGCTCGTCGAGGAAGCGCTCGATCGCACCCCGTTCAAACCAGTCTGCTACCGGATTGGCGCGTGACAACAGCACGTCATGGCAGCGTTCCCGGAACAAGGTGCGGATTAGCCCACCGATCGGGATCGCGAAGCCGTGCTTCTTGCGCTCGACGATCGCCGGCGGCAGATAGCGGCGGGCGATTTGCTTGAGGATGTATTTTCGGGTGCGGCCCCGCAGCTTCAGCGACATCGGCAGCGAGCAGGCGTATTCGGCGAAGCGGCGGTCGAGAAACGGGGTGCGAACTTCCAGGCTGTTGAACATCGATGCGCGGTCGGTCTTGGCGAGAATGTCGTCGGGCAGATAGGTGACGAGAAACAGATGCATCAGCCGCTCGAGTGGCGACAGATCGCCGGCTTCGGCGGCAAAGCGGTCGATCGGCGCGAAGGCGGCATCGAGCCCGCCTCCAGCGAGGACCGATGTCCGCCATAGGTCCGGCAGATCATGCGGGGCGAACGGCGCCATCCACAGAAATGACTGGCGATCGGGTGCCGCGCCGAAACCGTGCGACAGCTGGCGCAGCAGGAATGGCCAATTCATGTACCCGCCATCGCCCGGAAGCGCGGCGGCGATCGTCTCGATGAGATGACCGAGCCGCGTCGGAATCCGACGCATGGCCGGCGCGAAGCGCTGAACCGGAAAGTTCGGGTATCCGGCGAAGAGCTCGTCGGCGCCGTCGCCGCCGAGCGCGACGGTCATCCGCTCCCGCGCCGCGCGGCACACGAGGTAGGTCGGCAGCAGCGACGAATCGGCAAGTGGTTCGCCGAGCCTCGCGGCGATCGCATCGCAGGCGTCGAGGAGATCGCGCTCGCCGAGCTCGACGATCTCGTGCCGCACGCCGAGATGCCGGGCAACCGCCGCGGCGTGCGGCGTCTCGTCGAAGCCGCTGCCGGCGATCCGGACGGTAAAGGCCGTTGTCTCGGGCGAGGCCTGCATCGCGATCGCGGCAACCAGGCTTGAATCGACGCCGCCCGACAGAAACACGCCGACCGGAACGTCTGCGATCAGGCGGCGCCGCACCGAATCCCGCAGCAATTCGTCGAGGCGATCAGCTGCTGTCTGCGCATCGACGACACCGGCCGATGCGGGATCGAGCCGCGGCCGCCAGTAACGCTCGATGGCGATCCGGCCCTCCCGGAAAGTCAGGATGCTCCCGGGTTCGAGCTTTGCGATGCCCTCCCAGCCGGAAGCAGTGCCGAGAACGTATTCGAATACGAGAAACCCGTAGGCGGCGCTTCGGTCGGGTGCAACCGCGCGAAACGCCGGATGGCAACGCAGCGCGGTTACCTCCGACCCGAATACCAGCTCGCCATCGGAGAGGCCGTAATAGAGAGGCTTCTCGCCGAACCGGTCGCGCGCCAGATAAAGCGTGCCGGACGCGCCGTCGCGAAAGGCAAAGGCGAACATTCCGTCGAGCCGCGCGATCGCGCCGGCGACTCCCCACCGGCGGATCAGCTGAAACAGCACTTCGGTATCGGAATTGTCGCGCAGCGGAATCCCGGCGGCGCGCAATTCGTCCTGCAGCGCGCGATAGCCATAAATCTCGCCGTTGAAGATCAGCGCGTCGCCCGAATCCGGATCGATGCGCGGTTGCGCCCCGCCGTGCGGATCGATGATCGCGAGCCGGCAATGGCCCAAGGCGATGCCGCGATCGACGAAGATGCCGCTGCCATCCGGACCGCGATGCGCCAGCGCCGCGATCATTGCGGCAACGGTGCGCCGCGCCTCCGGGTCACTGCCGCTAAAACCCGCGATGCCGCACATATCAGTGGCGATCGATGCGGGCTACCAGCGCTGCGGCGCGACCCGCAGCCGGGGGATCATCGCGTGCTGTACGACGCGCCTGACCTTGTAGGGCGGCTTGCCACAGGCCTCGAAATAGGTGCGCACCTGCACCTCGGCCATGATGCCGAGCAGCAGGAACAGAATGCCAGAAAGGCCGATCGTCGCTGCGAGCAATGGCAGCGGCGTCTGGATCAGCGAGACGTCATAGGCATATTTCAGCACCACCGCCCAGCCGAAGCTCCCGAATGAGAGCAACAGAAAGGCCATCGCGAACTTCCCGAAGAACTGGATCGGCCGGTCGAATGCGCGGTCGATGAAATAGAGGATGAACAGATCGAGCAGCACGCGAGCAACGCGAGCGAGCCCGTATTTCGATTTGCCAAAGCGGCGCGGGTGGTGGCCGACCGGTAGTTCGGCAACCGAGGCGCCTTCCCAGGCGGCGTAAATCGGGATGAAACGGTGCATCTCGCCGTAGAGGCGCACATCCTCGACGACTTCCCGCCGATAGACCTTCAGCGTGCAGCCGTAATCGTGCAGCTGCACACGTAACACGCGCGAGATCAGCCGATTTGCGAGAATCGACGGGAGCCGCCGCGACAGCGCGGCGTCCTCGCGCGCCGTGCGCCACCCCGAGACCACATCGAAGCCCTCGTTGAGCTTGTCGAGCAACCGGGGGATATCGGCGGGGTCGTTCTGGCCATCGCCGTCCATTGGGATGATGACGTCGCCGGAACTGTTCTGGATCGCCGCCATCAGCGCGGCGGTCTGACCGTAATTGCGCGACAGATGCAACACCCGGACCCGCGGGTCCTTCGCGGCGAAATCGTCAAGGCAGGGGCCCGACCCGTCGGTCGACCCGTCATTGGCGAAAATGATCTCGGCCGATTTGTTCAGCCGATCCAGCGTCTCGACCAGCGCCACATAGAGGGAAGGCAGCGCCTCGACCTCATTGTAGACCGGGATGACGATCGATAAATCCATACGGCCCTGCCGTGCGGCGGCGGATAGAAACCCCGATCGAGCCACAAAAGGGATAATTTTCGGTTATTAATGATCCCCGCCCCAAATCGCGCGCGGGATCGCCGCAGGCGGGAAGCAGTGCCGGAATAGTACAGCTGATCCATGAGCAGCTGGCTCGCCCGAACTCCGTTTCCGTGACAACGCCGCGGACAGTGCGGATTGATTGAACAAGTTTCTCCGGGTATTTTTTCGACCTCGGCTCCGTCCTCTCTGCGATGGCGGCCCTACTGCGGTGTCACCACCGGTGCAAGGCTTCGTAAGAATTTTTTTACGGTATTGCCCGCACGCTGCCACTCGTGAAGCCGGGCGTTTCCCGTCCGAATGTCTCTGATAGGACGATGAAACCTGCTCGGTTTTATTGCGGTGTCTTCCTGGTCACCGCCTCGGGCCTGATGCTTCAGATCGTTCAGACCCGCATTCTCTCGGTCGTGCTCTGGTACTACCTCGCCTTCCTGGTAATCAGCATCGCGATGTTCGGCATCACCGCCGGAACCGTGTGGGTCTATCTACGCCGTGGCCAATTTTCCGAGCGCACCCTTTCGCATGACCTGACTTATTTCACCACCTTGCTGGCGGTAGCCATTGCGCTGTGTGGCGCAGTGCAGACGACCTTGGCGCCGGTTGATTCAGTCGTCGGGACCCGACTCTTCGTCTGGTTCGAGTTGGCTATCTGCCTCACCCTTCCCTTTTTCTTGTCAGGCGTGGTGGTGAGTCTGGCGTTGACCCGCAGCCCGTTTCCGGTCGGGCGGGTTTATGGCGTCGATCTCGCGGGCGCGGCCGCCGGATGCCTTGGCGCGCTGATGCTGCTCAACCTGACCGACGGGCCGAGCGCCGTACTGTGGGTTAGTGCAATAACGGCGCTTGGCGCAATTGCATTTGCTGGATCAGGGATCGGCGGAAAGCCGGCGACACGGCTGCCTTTTGCCGTGCCGCTCCAGTACATCAAGGTGATCTTTGTCGTGTTGGTCCTGGGGGCGGCATTAAACAGCACAACCGGCCAGGGTATCGAGCCGCTGGTCGTCAAGGGGAAGCTCGAAACCACGGCCGATGCGCCGCTTCTCACAAAATGGAATAGCTTCGCGCGAATCTCGGCCAGCGACATTGGGGTTCGGCCCGCCGGTCTGTGGGGCCCGTCGCCGACTTACCAATCGGCAGATTGGCCGATCGAGCAACGTCTGATGAACATCGATGGCGATGCCGGCACCTTGGCTTTTCGCTGGGATGGCAATGTCGCACGTGCGGGGTTCCTTAAATACGATGTGACCAATCTGGCGTATTTCCTGCCCGGCCATCGCCGCGCCGCGGTAATCGGCGTCGGGGGCGGGCGCGATATGCTCAGCGCTCGCGTGTTTGGCGTGCCCGACGTTACCGGCGTCGAGATTAATCCGATCCTTGCCAGGCTGCTGACCACCGAACCGGGATTCGCTGACTTTTCCGGGATCGCGAGCCAACCCGGATTCCATTTCCATGTCGATGAGGGGCGCAGCTGGTTCGCTCGCACCTCGCAGAGTTTCGATGTCATCCAGATGAGCCTGGTCGATACCTGGGCGGCGACTGGCGCCGGCGCTTTTACCTTGAGCGAGAACGGGCTTTATACCGTCGATGCATGGACGATTTTTCTGGGCCGTCTAACCGACAACGGCGTTTTTACCGTCAGCCG
>VAZF01000612.1 GCA_005888425.1 Alphaproteobacteria bacterium | reverse complement strand
CCAGTCTCGCCAATGCCGCCGATCTCCGCCCCACGCGGGCTCAGGCCAACCGGGTCGATCGCAGCGCCATGCCGATGTCGCCCCGCGGCGTCATCGAACGGCGCCACATCATCGTCGAGCGCCGCGTCGCGCCGCAGGCCGCGGCCGGGAGCACGGTCGTTCTGCGAGGCAGCCGTTCCCCCGCCTTTCCGAATTCGAACGCGCCCGGCCCTAATCTGAATGGCGCCGGATACGGCTCGTCACAGGCCGCGGGTCCGGTGTTGCAACCCGGCGCCGGATGG
Organism: Alphaproteobacteria bacterium; assembly: GCA_005888425.1. Lineage (GTDB taxonomy): Bacteria > Pseudomonadota > Alphaproteobacteria > ATCC43930 > CGMCC-115725 > DATARH01. The sequence continues at coordinate 2,450 of VAZF01000612.1, read as the reverse complement.
GACCGCGAATTGGATTACGGCGGCCTCGATTACGGCGGATCGACGCCGCTGGTCGTTACGACCCCTTGAGGGGCGCTGACGCCGCTCGCCGGGAGCGCAGCCGCGCCGGATCGAGCGGTCGCAACCGGCCAGGATCAAACGGCGCGAGATCGATCGTGCGCGCGGCGCCGTCGAGGATCAGTTCGGCTAATGCTTCGCCGGTCGCCGGTGCGTTGAGAATGCCCCAGACGCTGTGGCCGGTGGCGATATAGGCGCCCTCGACACCGGGCACGCGGCCGATCAGCGGCAGGCCGTCACGGGCGATCGGGCGAAAGCAGGCTTGGCGCGCGACAATCTTTGCCGCAGCGAGCACGGGCGAAGCGGCGGCGCAGATGCGCTCCAACCGCTCGATGGCGCCCAGATCCGGGACGACCGCCGCGGGATCGATCGGCAGCGGGCTGTCGCTCGAAATCGCGCAGACATAAATCGTGCCGTCGGGGCGCGGAAAGAATTCGGGCGATTGCACCGCGCCGCCCGCTTCCTCGAATTCGAGAAACAGCGCCTCGGGCGGGATCGTGTCCCCGGTCGTGAAGACGAGGCTGTGACCTTTCACGCCGTAAATCATGGGCAATGGTAGCCAGGCGGCGGCGAGGATCGACCACGGCCCCATTGCAATGATGACGGCGTCGGCGTCGATAACCGCGCCATCGACCTCGACCCCGGTAACCCGTCCCGCGGTTTGCCGCATGCCGGTCACCGTCCCGAGGCGCAATTCGGCGCCATGCGCCTCGGCGGCGCGCATCGTCGCGGCGGTGAACAAGGCGGGGTGGACCTGCGCGGTATCCCGGGTCGAGCCGAGCTGCTGGCCGACCTCGAGATGAGACGACACCCAATCTATGGGGTTCGGGGTAGTGCCGCCGCGGGTGTGTGCCGTCGCGGCGCCGACGCCGCCATAAGTCGTGACGCGGCGGTAACCCCAAGCCTCGCTGCCGTGCTCGGCGAGTTCTGCGTGCAGATCGAAGCTGTGGCGTGCGAGCTGCTGCAATGGCGTGCCGTCGCACCAATGGCGCGCGAGAAAGCCGCCGGATTTTCCGGAAGCGGCGCAGGCAATGCCGGCGCGCTCGACGACGATCGGCTTTACGCCGCGGCGGCTCAAGAAATACGCGATCGAGGCGCCGATGACACCGCCGCCGCAGATGACGATTCGCATCACCGCGCCTGGGCCGCGACAGCCGCGCGCCGGATCGTCAGCGGTCGAGCCAGGCATCCTCCATGCGCCATAGATTGTAGGGGCTGTTCACGCCGACCGTGATGCCCTTCACCTGCGGATAGGAGCAGGTTACCGAGCGCGGGTGGAAGATGATCGGCCTCCCGCCATCCTCGGCGAGGTATTTTTCGATCTGCCAGACGATACGCCGCCGCTTCTCGACATCGGTCTCGACCGATTGCTGGTCGATCAGCTTGTCGACCTCGGCGTTGCAATAGCCGGTGTAGTTGCGCTCGGAGCCACAGGAATAATTCTCGTAGAACATCTGGTCGGGGTCATCGAGCCCGGTCTCGGTCACGGTGAAGGCGAGCGCGTAATCCTTTCGCATGACGGTCGGGTACCATTGCGTCGTGTCGATCGCGTTCAGCGTGCCGTCGATATAGATCTCCTTCAGCTGATCGATCAGGATGACGGCGGGATCGCGGTACGCGGCAACGTTGCGCGTCGTCACGGTGACCGGCAGGCGCTTATCGGGCCCGTAGCCGAGCTTTTTCATAATGTCCTGCGCCTGTGCGCGGTTCTTTGCGACATCGGGGTCATAGCCCGGCAAGCTGCGCAACATCTCCGCCGGCATGCCCCAGACGCCGTTCGGCGGTGGCTGCATCGTCGCGCCGATCTCGCCCTGGCCTTCGCCGATGATGTCGATAAAGGCCTTGCGGTCGAGCGCCAGCATGATCGCGCGCCGCATGTCGGGATTGTCGAACGGCGGCACGGCGCGATTCATGATGGCGGTGCGGCTGGTATTCCAGCTGTTGATCTCGCATTTGACGTCCGGCGCTTGGCGCTCGACTTCCTTCGATAACGCGACCGACAGAAAGCCCGGCCCGGTGCGGTCGAACTGGTGCAGTCCAAGCGCCAGGATCCAGGTCGAGGCGTTGCGGATGATTGTGTATTCGATGCCGTCGAGATAGGGCCGGCCCGGCTTCCAGTAATCCGGGTTCTTTGTCAGCTTGATCGACTCATTCGGCTTGAACTCGACAAACTTGAAGGGGCCGGTGCCAACCGGATGCTGCCGCATGTCGCGCGCCGGGATGTGGCAGGGATACACAGGCGACCAGCCGGACGCGAGTAGCCCGATAAAAGAGGGCTGCGGCCGCTTCAGGTGAAAGCTCGCCTCGTCATCGCCGTTGGCGGTCACCTCCGCGAGGTTCTGGTACCAGGATTTGCGCGGATTGATGCGGAGCTTCTCGGTGCCTTTTCCTTG
>VAZF01000611.1 GCA_005888425.1 Alphaproteobacteria bacterium | reverse complement strand
CGGCGGCTTTTTCGGCGGCGCTGTCGGCGGGAAAGGCGTAGGTGACGGTCTTCGCGACCTGATAGCTCTCCATCGCCCAGCTTTCCGGATTGCCCGCGGCCCAGCTCTGCATATCTGCCGGCGAAACCGACGACAGCAGGCGCGCCGCGCCGGCGGCCGGGTCGCGCCCGACAACCTCGCCGACCAGGGTCGTCTGCCAGTAGGTCGAAAGGCGCACCGGCGGCTTGCCGCCGATCTGCACGGCGGTGCACTGGCCGCCCTGATCGCCCTTATCGATCGCGAGCAGCGGGTCGTTCACATCGCCGACCAGGTTCAGCAGAAACTGCAAGGCCGCGAGCCGCTCGCCCGGCATCGTGTCGGGGTTCTGCAACTCCTTCTGGAATTGCTCGATCTTGTCGACGACGCAATTGTTGCGCGGTCCGCGGCTCGCGGGATATCCCGAGGGAAGCGGCGGGCGCCCATAACAGGCGGCCGCGAGTTCGGGGCTGTCCGCCCGCAGCCGCACCGCATGCCAGTTGGAGCTCGCGATGCGAGCCTCCTGGCTCTTGTCGCGCAGCACATCGGCCCAGGTCGCCTCGCTGGCAATATCGTTCTTCGTAAGGCGGGTGTCCTTGTCGGTCGCGAGCAATGCCTGGACCTTACCGCGCGCCGCGGCATCGCTCTGCTGCAGCACCTTGTCGGCGATCAGCGCGATTGTGCGGTGTGCGTCCGGCCCCCAGGCATGAGCCTGACGCACCGGCAGCAACAGCGCGGCATATGCGACGCCGATGACGGCGACAAAACGAAGCGGCCGCATTCCCAAGCCCCCGGCGTTCATCCCTGTTCCTGTGTTTGCCTGACCCCCACGGGTTCTCATGCTAGCATCGCCGGGAATCCCATGTCAGCCGGGAGGAGGGAAGAATGCGCGGGGTCGTGTTTCAGGGCGAACGGCAGCTCGAGCTGATGAACTTTCCCGATCCGACGCCGGGCGAGGGCGAGGTCGTCGTCGAGATGAAGGCGTCGGGCATGTGCGGCAGCGATTTGCACCAGTACCGGCGGGCGAAGGGCGGCACGGCGATCGGCGGGCTGGCGGCGGCCACCGAGCCAGTCATCGCCGGGCACGAGCCCTGCGGCGTCGTTGCCGCGATCGGCCCCGGGGTCAGCAAGGCGCAGGCGCAGATCGGGCAGCGGGTCATGGTGCACCATTACAAGGGCTGCACGGTGTGCAACCACTGCCGCTCGGGCTGGTCGCAGCTCTGCCAGGAGCAGGCGGTGCTGGTCTACGGCAACAACGCCCATGGCGGCCACGCGAAATATCTCAAGGTGCCGGCCTTCACGCTGGTGCCGCTGCCCGACGAATTATCCTTTGTGACGGGTGCGGCGATCTCCTGCGGCACCGGCACGGCCTATGGCGCGCTGCGCCGGATCAAGCTGTCGGGCAATGACACGATCGCGATCTTCGGGCAGGGGCCGGTCGGCCTCTCCGCGACGCAATTGGCGAACGCGATGGGGGCGCGGGTCATCGCGCTCGATGTCAGCGAGGAGCGTCTCGAGCGCGCCAAGGAGTTCGGCGCCTGGGAAACCGTCAACCCGCGCTCCAACGACCCGGTCGGCGCGATCAAGGATCTGACGCACGGTTACGGCGCCGAATTCACGCTCGATACATCGAGCCAGCCGGAAGGGCGCATCGCCGCGGTGCGCGCCACGAAAGTGTGGGGCACGACCTGCTTTGTCGGCGAGCGCAACCAGGTGACGATCGATGTCAGCCCCGACATGCTCAGGAAGCAGCTGACGATCGTCGCGTCCTGGACCTTCTCGCAGATGGGCCAGGCCGAATGCGCGCAATTCGTCCTCGACCGCAAGATCGATGTCGAGAAGCTGTTCACGCATCAATGGAAATTGGAGCAGGCCGAGGAGGCCTACAAACTGTTCGACACGCAGACGACCGGTAAGGGCGTGTTCCTGATCTGAACAGGGGATTCAGCATGCTCGGCGGATCGCGCAGGACATTTGCGGCGCTGGCACTTGCCGCCGGGCTGTCGGCGCTGCTCGGCGGCCTGGCAGCGGGTCCGGCTGCGGCTGACGACAAGGCGATCGCGGAAGCATTGCGGGCCGGCGGTCTGGTGATCGTGCTCCGCCACGGCGCGACCTCTGCCGACCAGGTCGACGCCGAGCCGGTCGACTTCGACAACATCGCTGCTCAGCGCAATCTCAACGACAAAGGCAAGGCCGCCGCGGTGGCATTTGGGAACGCGTTCCGTCAGATCGGGATTCCGGTCGGCAAGGTTTACACGAGCCGGTTCAACCGTGCTTACGAAACGGCGACGCTGGCTGGGTTCAAGGAAATCGAGAAAACACCCGACCTCACTTACGGCAAATCCGCCGCCTCGCCGGACAAGAACATCACCAGCCCCGAG
>VAZF01000610.1 GCA_005888425.1 Alphaproteobacteria bacterium | reverse complement strand
TCCCGGCGACACCGCAATATTGTTGGCCGCTGCTGTCGCGGCGGGTCGGCGCCGAGCTCTGGGTCAAGCACGAGAATCATACGCCGACCGGCGCCTTCAAGGTCCGCGGCGGCGTCGTCTATCTCGGCGAGCTGCGCAAGGCGCGGCCGGAGATCCGCGGCGTCGTGACGGCAACGACGGGCAATCACGGGCAGAGCATCGCCTATTCCGCCAGCGCGCTCGGCCTCGCGGCGACGATCGTCGTGCCGCAAGGCAACAATCCCGGCAAAAACCGGGCGATGCGCGGGTTCGGCGCCACGCTGGTCGAGATCGGCCACGATTTCCAGGCCGCCTACGAGCACGCCGCCGTTCTGGCTGAACGGAAAAATCTCCATTTCGTGCGCTCGTTCCACCCCCTGCTGATACGCGGCGTCGCGAGCTATGCGCTGGAAATGTTTCGTGCCGTCCCGGCTCTCGACACGGTCTATGTGCCGGTCGGCCTCGGCAGCGGCATTTGCGGTGTCATCGCAGCGCGCGAAGCTTTGGGGCTGACGACCGAGGTGGTCGGCGTCGTCGCCGAGAACGCGCCGACTTACGCGCTGTCCTTCGCCGCCGGCCGACCGGTGCCGACCAACCGCGCCGACACGCTGGCGGAGGGGCTGGCTGTCCGAGTGCCGGACGAAGCAGCGCTCGCGATGATCCGGCATCACGCGGCGCGCATCGTCACGGTGTCGGAGGCCGAGCTTCGGCAGGCGATGCGCATCCTCTTTACCGATACGCACAACATCGCCGAGGGCGCCGGCGCTGCGACGTTCGCCGCCGCGCTGAAAGAGCGCGACCGGCTTCAGGGCAAGCGCGTCGCGGTGGTGCAGTCCGGCGGCAACGCCGACCGCGCCCTCTTCGCCCAGGTGCTCGCCGAGCCTGAGGCGGAGTGATTGCGCCGGTTCGGTTGACTCGGGCGCGGCGGCGCGGTCATCGTGCGCTCGCCGAATTCCGCCGTGCCGGGTGATGTTATGAGCAATGCCGATCTCGCCGCGACAATCGATGAAGCCTGGGAACAGCGCGAGAAGGTCTCGCCGCAGACCAAGGGCGCGTGGCGCGACGCCGTCGCGGCGGCGCTCGACGGGCTCGATGAAGGAAAGCTGCGCGTCGCGGAGCCGGCCGGTGGTCAGCGCCGCGGCTGGCAGGTGCATCAATGGCTCAAGAAGGCCGTGCTCCTGTCGTTCCGCCTCAACGATATGGTCGAGATCCCCGGCGGTCCGCTCGATCCCGAGCGCGGCCCGTCGAAATGGTGGGACAAGGTGCCATCGAAATTCGCCGGCTGGTCGGCCAACCGTTTCCGCGACGCCGGCTTCCGCGCCGTCCCGGGCGCGATCGTGCGGCACTCCGCCTATATCGCGCCGAACGTCGTCCTGATGCCGAGCTTCGTCAATGTCGGTTATCATCGAGGATGATTGCTTTATCGGCGCGCGCAGCGAGGTCGTCGAGGGCGTCATCGTCGAGCAGGGCGCGGTCCTAGCGATGGGCACCTTCATCAGCTCGACGACAAAGATCGTTAACCGCCAGACCGGCGAGATCATCACCGGGCGGGTCCCGGCCTATTCGGTTGTCGTGCCGGGTTCGCTACCGGGCCGCGCATTGCCCGACGGCAGCCCCGGCCCGAGCCTTTATTGCGCGGTCATCGTCAAGCAGGTCGACGCGCAGACCCGCGCCAAGACCTCGATCAACGACCTCCTGCGCGAATGAACGACATCCCTGCTTCTCCCGCCGCGCATAATTGGGCGGTCGATCCGGTGGCGCTTGCCGCCGAGCTGATCCGCCGCCCGAGCGTGACGCCAAAGGATGAGGGCGCGCTCGGCATTGTCGCATCGCGCCTCGAGCGGCTCGGCCATACCGATGGCGTGCCGACCGGCGCCGCCGATCAATGGTCGTTCGACCCGTTCGGCGCGGTCTTGCGCGAGGGCGTCTTATGCGGGCGCGGCGCGGTCGACATGAAGGGCGCGATCGCCGCCTTTATCGCCGCAGCCGAGCGCTTTATCGTGACGCGCGGCCCCGATTTTCAGGGCTCGATCAGCCTCCTGATCACCGGCGATGAAGAAGGGGTTGCGGTCAACGGCACGAAAAAAGTGCTGGAGTGGCTGAAGGCGCGCGGCGAGACGCTCGACGCCTGCGTCGTCGGCGAGCCGACCTCGGCGACCGAGCTCGGCGACATGATCAAGATCGGCCGCCGCGGCAGCATGACGGGGCGCCTCACGGTCAGCGGCGTGCAGGGTCATGTCGCCTACCCGCATCTCGCCGACAACGCCGCACACCGGATCATCGCGCTATTGCACGCGCTGACCGCGATGCCGCTCGATCCCGGCACGGAGCATTTTCAGCGCTCCGGATTGCAGGTCACGACAATCGATATCGGCAATACGACGACAAACATCATACCAGGCGCGGCGCGCGCCACCTTCAACATCCGCTTCAACGATCTGTGGACCAGCGACAAGCTGAAGGAATGGGTCGCAAAGCGGCTCGCGATGGCCGGCGGCAATTATCATCTCGAATGGGCGGTCAGCGGTGAGGCCTTCCTCGTGCCGCCCGGCAAGGTCAGCGATTGCCTGACGCAAGCGATCGCCGCCGTGACCGGCCGTGCCCCCGAGCTCAGCACGACCGGTGGCACCTCCGATGCGCGCTTTATCCAGGCCTATTGCCCGGTCGCCGAATTCGGCCTGGTCGGCGAGACGATGCACAAAGCCGATGAGCGCGTCCCGATCGCCGACATAACGCAGCTCGTCGCGATCTACGAAGCCTTCCTCGACCGCTTTTTTTACGGGGCATGACCGCCGGCCACAAATACCCCTCTCCGCCCTTCAGGGCGGAGAGGGAGGGGCCCAGCGCGAAGCGCTGGGAGGGTGAGGTGGGCTTTATCCGCAAGCGCTCTGGAATCCCCCACCTCACCTCGACCCTCTCCGCCCCCCAATGGACCAAGGCGGGCGGAGCGGGAGTCACAGCATGACCGTTCCGGCGTGGGTCGAGGTGCAGCTGGCGGTCGGCGGCGCCTTGAAGCTGGCGCGCGGCGACCCGAGCGGGCTCGGGTTCTTCGATACCTCGATCGACGGCGTCTGGCGCTCGTTCCGCGCCGGCGTCATCTGCTACCCGTTCTTTTTGATCCTGTTGGTCTTTCGCGTTTCGGCGGCGCACTGGGCGGCTTCCGGCATGGCGCACATCGTCATCGTCGAGACGATCGGCTATGTCATCTCCTGGGTCGCATTCCCGCTCTTGGTGTTGCCGCTGACGCGCTATCTCGGCCGCGAGAACCGCTTTATCCCCTTTATCGTCGCCTATAACTGGTCGCAGATCCCGCAGACCGCGCTCTTTGTGATTGTCGGCGCCGACGCGGCGACCGGTCTCTTCCCCT
>VAZF01000609.1 GCA_005888425.1 Alphaproteobacteria bacterium | reverse complement strand
TGCGAAGCTGATGCTGGCGCCGGTGCTTTCGGGCTCATGGTGGCTCGAATTTCCCGGCTTCAACGATCCGAAGAACCCGTTCAACGACAAGCGCGTCCGCGAGGCGGTCAGCCTGACGGTCGATCGCAAGGCGATCAACGATGCTGAGAGCGGCGGAATGGGACGGGTCAGCGGCAACTGGATCAACGACGATGTCGAATACGTGATCGACTGGCCGAAATGGGAGACCAACATCCCGAAGGCCAAGGAACTGATGAAACAGGCCGGCTTCCCAGACGGGTTCAAGGTCGACTGGTTGACCGTGGTGCCGAACTTTTTCTCGCGCGGTGAGCGCGTGATATCGCAGCTGAAGGCGATCGGCATCCAGACGCGGCTGCAAACGATGGAGCGCGGCGTCTACCTTAAGCGCATGGAAACCGGGTTGAAGGAATGGCCCGGAGTCCAGATCATCATGAACGCCACGCGCATGGGCGGGTCGTGGTCGAACTGGTACGAAGGCATGTTCAAATGTGGTGGCTTCCAGAGCAAGGACATGATCTGCGTGAAGGCGCTCGACGACAAGTTCGCGAAATACGCCACCTCATTTGACCGCGCTGAGCGCAACAAGCTCGCCGAGGAAATCCAGAAGGAGATCCTAGAGCAATATTACTTTGTGCCGGTCTTCCGGCACGCGTTCCTCAACGTCATCGGGCCACGGCTGAAGGCGGCGAAATGGGAGGACGTATTCCCGACCCATCTGACCAGCGGCTACGCCTACCCGTGGGAGGACCTTCAGCTGAAGGATACCGCGTAGCCCGGCGGTAACGCAAAGAGCGTGCGACAGCGACAGGAGCGACGATGGCCCGGTTCATCATCAGGCGGACGCTGTACGCGCTGGTCACCCTGCTCATCCTCAGCCTGACGATTTTCATGGTGATCCGGCTGACGGGGGATTCGGTCACCCTGCTGGCCGAGCCCGGCGCGCACGCCGAAGACCTCGACCGCATCCGCGCCGAATGGGGACTCGACCGGTCGTGGCCGGTGCAATACCTGACCTTCGCCAAGAACGTCTTCACCGGCGATCTCGGCAAATCGTTCAACTACGACATGCCGGTCAGCACGCTCTACTTCCAGCGGCTGCCGAACTCGCTGGAGCTGGCGCTGGCGGCCACCCTGATCTCGTTCCTCATCGGCATCCCGGCGGGGCTGATCTCCGCCGTCAAGGTAAACAGCGTCTGGGACAATACCGGCAAGGTCATCGCCTTGTTCGGGCTGGCGGTGCCCGGCTTCTGGCTCGGGCTGGTGATGATCCTGGTGTTCTCGGTCTGGCTCGGCTGGCTGCCGAACAGCGGCCAGGGAAGCTGGCAGCACCTGATCATGCCGGCGGTAGCGCTCGGCTGGTATTTTGCCGCCTCGTTGCTGCGCCTGACCCGCTCCTCGATGCTCGAAGTGCTGCGCAGCGAGTACATCAAGCTGGCGCGCCTGAAAGGGCTGCCGGGCTACGTCGTGATCGCCGTGCACGCCTTCAAAAACGCGCTGATCCCGGTGTTGACCCTGGCCGGCGTCAACCTCGTGGTGATGATCAACGCCGCGGTGATCATCGAGGTCATCTTCGCCTGGCCCGGTATCGGCCGGCTCCTCTACGAGGGTATCTTCCAGCGCGATTTCCCGCTGGTACAGGGCGTCGTGATGGAGGCCGGCATCATGATCGTGGTCATCAACCTGACGATCGACATCCTCTACGCCTACATCGACCCCCGCATCCGCCTGACCAGGTAGGTAAAAACGATGGCGTATGTCACCGAACAGACCCGCGCCGCGCTCGCCGCCGCCTCGCCCGGCTGGGCCGGTCTGCGGCGCCGCTGGCTGCGCTTTGCCGGACAGTTGCCGGTCGTGCCGCTGGCGATCCTGGTGCCGTTCGTGCTGGTCGCCGTGTTCGCCAATGCGATCGCCCCGTTTGACCCCACTGACCCTATCCCCGGCGCCAAAATCTTCGCACCGCCCCTCTGGGCCGAGGGCGCCAACCCGACAGCCCGGCTCGGCACCGACTTCCAGGGCCGCGACGTGCTCTCGCGGCTAATCTTCGGCGCCCGCGTGTCGCTGATCGTCGGCGTCATGGGGACGGTCGTCGCCGGCGGCATCGGCACCACCTTGGGCATCCTCGCGGGTTATCTCGGCGGCTGGGTCGACCAGGTGATCATGCGGATCACCGACGCCTGGCTGGCGCTGCCGGCGCTGGTCTTCGCGATCTTCCTGGCGACGATGGTCGGGCCCAGCATGTGGAACATCATCGTCATCCTCGGCGCGGTGTACTGGACCCGCTACGCCAGGGTGATCCGCGGCGAGGTCCTGAGCCTGCGCGAGCGCGAGTTCGTCAAATTGTCCGAGATCGCCGGCGCGTCGAGCGCCCGGGTGATCCTGCGCCATGTGTTGCCCAACGTGCTGAACTCGGCGATGGTGCTCGCCAGCCTGACGATCGGCGTCGTGATCATTGCGGAGGCCTCGCTGTCGTTTCTCGGCGTCGGGGTGCCGCCGCCGGAGCCGGCCTGGGGCTCGATGCTGGCCGACGGCCGCTCGATGCTGATGGTCGGCGACTGGTGGCTGACCGTGTTCCCGGGGCTGTGCATCATGATGGTGGTGCTGGCGACGCAACTCTTGGGCGACTGGCTGCGCATCCGCCTCGACCCGCAACTGCGCAACCTGTAGCGGCGCCACGCATGGCTCCCCTGCTCGAAGTCCGCGACCTGCAGACCCATTACGTCACGTTCGGCGGCACGCGGGTCGTCAAGGCGGTCGAGGGGCTGAGTTTCACTCTGCGCGAAGGCGAGACCTTGGGCATCGTCGGCGAAAGCGGCAGCGGCAAGACGACGGTCTGCCAGTCAATCGTCGGCCTGTTGCCGGCCGCCGCCTGCATCGTTGGGGGCTCGATCGCCTTCGAGGGACGCGATCTCGCGCAGCTGAGCCAGCGCGAGATGCGCCACATCCGCGGCGCCCAGATCGCGATGATCCTGCAGGACCCGATGGCCTCGCTGAACCCGCTGTTCAGCATCTACCGCCAAGTTGCCGAGCCCGCCTACTACCACCTCGCGGTGCGCGGCCGGTCATTGCGCGAACGGGTGCGCGAACTGCTGAACGCGGTGCGC
>VAZF01000608.1 GCA_005888425.1 Alphaproteobacteria bacterium | reverse complement strand
CGGTCGATCAATACCTCGGAGGAGGCGAATTTGCCATCCGCAGGCCAGCGCGTCAGGCGGCGGTTGCCGCCCTCGCAGAGGATCAGCCGACCTTGCGGGTCGAAGGTCGTGCCGTTGCCCTCACCAGTGTTTTCGCGCAGCAATTCGGCCGCGCCACCCGGGCGGATGCGGTAGAACTTGCTCGTCCGCACATCGACAAAATAATAGAAGCCATCAGGATGCCAGAGCGGGCCTTCGGTGAAGACAAAACCGGTCGCGAGCCGCTCGGCTTCGGTCTGGTCGACAATTTGCGAAAGCCCGTTCATCGCGTTTCTCCCAAGGGCGAGATTTTGGCTATCCTACGAGGCAACCCGGACGGACGCCACCGCGCAGCATGAAGGAGGCGATGATGGCCTCGGACCCGAACTGCATCTTTTGCAAGATCGTCGCCGGCGAGATCCCGAGTTTCAAACTCTATGAGGATGACGAGACGCTCGCCTTTATGGACATCAACCCGGTGCATGACGGGCACTGCCTCGTGATCCCGAAGGCGCACTCACCGAATGTGATGGAGATCGGGCCGGAGGATTTCGCGGCCGCAGCGCGCCTAGCGGCGAAGGTGGCCAAGGCGGTCAACGCGGCGGTTTCGTGCGACGGGATCAACCTGATGCAGGCGAATGGCGAGGGCGCTGGGCAATCGGTCGGCCATGTCCATCTGCATATCATTCCGCGGCAAAAAGCCGACGGGCTGTTGTTCAATTGGGAGCCGAAGCCCGGCGAGCGCGGGCACATTGCCTCGGTGGCCGCGCGCATTCGCGAGTTTCTGTAGGCGAGATCAGGTCCCGGCGGGGGCGGCGTCGTCGATGACGAGCTGCACCGCATCGCCGCCGCGATAATCGTCGTGCCGGAGATGCCCGGCGACATGGATCGCGCGGCCGCGCGAGGCGGCGAGAAATTCGCCGAGCGGCGTCTCGGCGACACGGAAGGCGATCGCTCTGAGCTTCGCGGGGCCGATCGGATCGGCAAAGGTGCAGCGCAGGTGGCCGGTGCCGACCGGCTCGACAAAGGCGAGCTGCACGCTGGGGAAGGCGATACGCGGCTCGGGGTTGGCGGCGCCGAACGGCGCCAACGCGGCGATGTGCTCGATGACGCCGCTTTGCGCCCCTGCCGCCGACAAGACGGCATCGATTACCAGCTCGGGAACGAGCCGCTCCTGCACAAGGCCGTCGCCGAGGCGCTCGACGAGAAAGTCACGCAGTGCGTCGAGCCGGTCTTCGGCGACGGTGAAGCCGGCCGCCATCGCGTGGCCGCCGCCATTGACGAGGAGCCCGGCCTGGCGCGCCGCGATCACGGCCGGGCCGAGCGCCACCCCGGGCACCGAGCGGCCCGAGCCCCTGCCAAAACCGTCGGCGAGCGCGACGACACAGGCCGGGCGCTCGTAGCGATCCTTCAGCCGCGCGGCGACGATGCCGATGACGCCCGGATGCCAGCCCGCAGCCGCGGCGAAGACGAGGGCGGGCGATTGCGGCGCGGTCTCGACCTGAGCGATCGCCGCCTTCAGCGTCTGCGCCTCGATCTCGCGGCGCTCGCGGTTGTAGGCGTCGAGGCGCTGCGCCAATTCGGCGGCGAGCGCCGGGTCGTCGGTCGAGAGCAAGCGCGCGCCGAGATCGGCGGCGCCGACCCGGCCGCCGGCATTGACGCGCGGCCCCAACACAAAGCCGAGCTGGTAGGCGTCGAGCGGACCGGTCTTGCCGGCGACCGCGGCGAGCGCCTGCATCCCGGGATTGGCGGCACGACGCATGACGCGCAGGCCCTGCGAGACGAGCACACGGTTGATGCCGCTGAGCGGCACGACATCGCACACCGTGCCGAGCGCCACGAGATCGAGCCATTGCAAGAGATCGGGCTCGGCGCGGTTGCGATACCAGCCCGCCTCGCGCAACGCGCGGTTCAGCGCGACCGCCAGCAGAAACGCGACGCCGACCGCAGCAAGGACCCCATGCGGGCTGTCGTCGTCGAGCCGGTTCGGATTGATCTGCGCGAGCGCGGGCGGGAGGCGCGGCTCGGTCACGTGATGATCGACGACGATGACGTCGAGCCCGGCTTCGGCCGCGGCGGCAAGCGGCTCATGCGCGGTCGCGCCGCAATCGACCGTGACCACGACCGCCGCTCCGTCAGCTTTGAGGCGCAAGAGAGCCGGCGCGTTTGGGCCATAGCCTTCGCGCATGCGGTCGGGGACATAGAGCGAGGCGCGTGCGCCGATCGCGGCGAAGAACCGCAACAGCAACGCGGCGGATGTCGCGCCGTCGACATCGTAATCGCCGAACACGACAATCGGCTCGGCCTCTTGCACGGCGCGCAGGAGCCGCGCGACGGCGCGGTCCATATCGCGGAGATGCGCGGGATCGGGCAGCCCATCGCGCAGTCGCGGCGCGAGAAAGCCCGGCGCCTCGTCGATGCCGACGCCGCGCTGCGCCAGCAGCC
>VAZF01000607.1 GCA_005888425.1 Alphaproteobacteria bacterium | reverse complement strand
CAATCCGGCAACCGCTCGTAGCGTGCCAGTATTTTCTCGACGGTGATGTAGAGCTCGTCGCCCGCCTCTTGGCGCAGCGCGGCGCAATATGCGGCGGGATCGAACAGCCCGTCGATATGGTCGATGCGCAACCCCTCCACGTCGCCGCGCTCGATCATCGCGAACACCATGCGGTGCGTCGCCGCGAACAGCTCCGGCAATTCGATGCGCAATCCCGCCAGATCGTTGATGTTGAAAAACCGCCGGTAATTAATCTCCTCAGCGGCAACCCGCCAGTTCGCGATGCGATAGTGCTGTGCCTCCAAAAGCCGGTGCAGCCGGCGGAAGCTGGTGGGCCGTCCAGGGCTTCCGGTGAAATCGCGCAGCGCCGCCTCGATCGCACCGGCAACAGCGGCATCACGACGCGCCGCTCGGGCCAGCCGGGATTTCATCTCACCGCCAATCCGGCGCGCCTCGGCTGGATCGAGCCGGTGCAATGCCGCGAAATCGCCGGCGAGGCGCGCGACGGGCTCACCGCCACGCTGCAGGACAATCGCATAGCTCGGCGGCGACAGCGGAAAACGGTGCTGGTAATACCAGGCGCTGAAGCTGCCCTCGGCCACATCGAAGCGCAGTTCAATCTCGCTGCGTTCGAGCACTGCCCCGTACTGGTCGCCGAGCACCGGCAACAACACGCGGCCTTTCAGATCCTCGCGGAGCGGATCCCAATTGACGTCGAAATAACCCGCATAGGGCGAGGCCTCGCCCCATTCGAGAACATCGAGCCACCACGCATTGTCGGCACCCCCGACCGCCATATGGTTTGGCACGATGTCGAGGATGAGGCCCATGCCATGCTTCTTCAGCGTCGCGACAAGCGCGGCGAATTCCGCCTCGCTGCCGATCTCCGGGTTGAGCCGGTTGTGATTGACGATGTCGTAGCCGTGCGTCGATCCCGGCCGCGCTTCCATCAATGGCGACGCGTAGATGTGGCTGATCCCGAGCTGCGCGAGATAGGGAACGAGCGCGGTGGCATCGCGGAACGTGAAGCCCTTGTGAAATTGCAGCCGGTAGGTGGCGCGGACGATTGGGGAAGCGGGCTCGCGGTCGCTCATTCCGATGTCGTGTCGGACGCGGCCTGCCGGCGCGCCTCGCCGACCCGCCCGGCGAGCCGTGTCATGGCGCTGCCGGCGACGATCTCCTCGATCTGCAACGCCAGCCGCCGCTGCCAATTGGGGTGGCTGTCGCTGGTGCCAGGCAGATTGGCCTGCTCGCCTTCGCCGATCGCGTCTTCGAGCTGCACCAGCACCAGCCGCGCCCGCGAGCGCGCCAGGAAGACATGGATCGCCTCGCCCAGTTCCGGCATATAAGCCGGCGTGTCGTCGATGAGAAATTCGCCAAAGCGTTCGCGAGGCAGCAACCCCTCTGCCGCCAGCGCCTCGAGCAGGAGGTGACGGTCGCGGCGGCGCTCCGCGGCCTCGGTCGTCGCCGCGGCTTCATCGGGGTAGATCCCGAGGCGGCGTCGCCATTCGATGTCATGGCCGAGCCAGAAGCCCTTGAGCGTCGCCAGGTCGTGCGTCGCAGCCGATGCGGCCGCGAGCGGCGGATACTCGGTGGGCAGCGCGAAAGTCGCATCGCCGCGGCGCTCGAACACGAAGACCCGGTATGAGAGCGCATTGGCCGCACGCATCCTCTCGCGGAAGCCGTCCGGGACGGTGCCGAGATCCTCGCCGATAATCGCGCAGCTCTGCCGCCGGCTTTCGAGCGCGACGAGACGCAAGATGTCGTCGAACGGGTAGCTGACATAAGCCCCGGCCGTCGCCGGCATGCCCGTCGGAATGCAATAGAGCCGCTGCAATCCCATGACGTGGTCGATCCGCAGAATACCGGCGTGCCGCATATTGGCGCGCAGCGCTGCGACGAGCGGCGCAAAGGCGCGCCGGCGCAATTGCAGCGGATTGATCGGCGCAAGGCCCCAATTCTGCCCGGCCCGGCTCAACGGATCGGGCGGCGCGCCGATCGCCGCGCCAGGGGCGATCAGTGCCTGATCGGCCCAGGCGTCCGCGCCATGTGGATCGACGCCGACCGCGAGATCGCGGTAGAGACCGAGCGCCAGTCCCGCCGCCTGCCCAGCCTTTGCCGCCGCGCCGAGCTGGCGGTCGGCTTCCCATTGCAGCCACTGGAAGAAGTCGACGCGATCGGCCTGCGCGCGGGCAAAATCCGCCACCTCGGCCGCGCGCGGGCCCCGCATCGCCACCGGCCAGGAATGCCAAGAGAACGGCATGCCCTGCGCCGTGAAATGCTCGTGCAATGCCTCGAACACGGCAAAATCGGCGAGCGCCGCGCCACGCGCCAATTGAAATTCCCGAAACTCCATACGCAACCGATCGTCATCGCGTCGTGATTGAAATTGCCGGAACAGCGCTTCCAGCACCGGCCGCTTCAAACCCGCGACGGCATGGTAATCGACGAGCTCGCTGGCCCGAGCCGCCTCGATATCGGCTTGCGCCGCGAGCGCGCGGACCGCGCTGTCTCCGACAAAGCCCGGGACCGCGGTGACATCGATGTAGAGCGCGTTGAGCCAGATCCGGCTGGACGGTGAATACGGGCTGAAATGGCGCGGCTCGGCGGCGAACAGCGCGTGCAGCGGATTGATGCCGACCGTCGCCGCGCCAAGCCGCCCCGCGGCGCGTGCCAGCCAAGCCAAATCGGTGAAATCGCCGATCCCCCAATCGCGCGCGCTGCGCAATCCGTAGAGCTGCGTTGTCAGACCCCAATTGCGCCGGCCCGGCTGCAGCGCCTCGGGCAAGTGACACGACGGCGGCGCGACGATCAGCTCTATCTCTGCCGCCACACCCCCTGCCTGCACAGCCAGCTTGTGA
>VAZF01000606.1 GCA_005888425.1 Alphaproteobacteria bacterium | reverse complement strand
AAGTTTGACCCTGGATCGGCGTCCAATCGTGACCCCTCTCTGGCGTTGGGGTAGGGTTGTCCCGGTAGCGAACAGGAGGGCCCCGCGCGGAGCGGAGCGACCGCCACGAGTCCGGCGCAGCGCAGCGCGGGAGGTGCCTGTTTGCCTACCGGGACAAGCCGGGGTGACGGTCAGGCGCGGTGTTTGAAGCGCCAGGATTCGTTGCCGGTCTCGACGATCTCGCAGTGATGGGTGAGTCGGTCGAGCAGCGCCGTTGTCATCTTGGCGTCGCCGAACACGCTCGGCCATTCGCCGAAGGCCAGATTGGTGGTGACGACGATGGAGGTGCGCTCGTAGAGCCGGCTGATCAGGTGGAACAGCAGTTGGCCGCCGGTGTGGGCGAATGGCAGGTAACCCAGTTCGTCGAGCACGGTGAAGTCGAGCCGCGTCAGGTAATCGGCGAGCCGCCCTTGCCGGCCGGTGCGCGCTTCGGTCTCCAACCGATTGACGAGGTCGACGACGGTGTAGAAGCGGCCGCGCGCGCCGCCGCGGATGCAGGCCCGAGCGATCGCTATGGCGAGATGGCTCTTGCCGGTGCCGGTGCCGCCGATCAGCACGGCGTTACGCTGCTCGGCCAAAAAGGCACCGCTTGCCAGATCGCGGACCAGCGCCTCGTTGATTGGCGTGCTGGCGAAGTCGAACTCGTCGATGTCCTTGGCCAGCGGCAGCTTGGCGATGGTCAGCTGGTACTTGATCGAGCGCGCCTGTTTCTCGGCGATCTCGGCGCTGAGCAGGTCGCCCAGGATGCGCGGCGGCTCGTGCCGGCGCTTGAGGCCGGTGGCCATCACCTCGTCGTAGACCGCGCGCATCCCGTAGAGCTTGAGCGTCGACATCAGCTCGAGGACGTCGGTGCGTTCCATCACGAAGCCCTCCGCAGGCGGTCATAGCGGGCGCAATCGGCAATCGGCGCGTGCCGCAACCGCAGCGCGTCAGGGGTCAGGATCGTCGCCGCCGGCCCGGGGTCACGGCGGCGCGCCAGGATGTTGAGGATGACGTCGGCGGAGTGAACCCCGTCGCCGAGCGCCTCGGCGCAAGCCGCCTCCACAGCGACGAGGCCGTCGGTCAGCACCGCCGAGAGAACCTTGACCATCTGGCGGTCGCCGTCGTCCGAGCCCTTCAGCTTACGCCGCACGCGCGCCAGACTGGCCGGCAGCGGCCAATCCTTGAACGGGGCTCCGTTCCTGAGCGCGCCGGGCTTCCTGGCGAGTACCGGCACGTAATGCCAGGGGTCGTAGATCGTCTCGCCGCGACCGAAGCGGCGCGCGTGATCGCCGACGATCGCGCCCTCCTGGCGGATGATGATGCGCTCGGCATAAGCCTGGATCTCGACCGGCCGGCCAACCGCGCGCGAGCTGACCGAGTACTTGTTGTTGTCGAACCGCACCAGGCAGGTCTTCGAGACCGATGCCTGGATCGCGTTGAACCCGTCGAACCGGCCGCCGATTGGCACCAGTTGCGTGCGCTCCGCCTCGAAGGCTTGCCAGACTGTTCGATCGGCCAGCTCGGGATGCTTGTGCGCCTTGGCGTAGGCGACGCATCGATCGAGCAACCAGGCGTTCAGCTCTTCGTAACTCGCCACCCGCAGCCGCGGCGTGAAGAAACGCTCGCGCACCACCCCGACCTGGTTCTCGACCTGGCCCTTCTCCCAACCCGATGCCGGCGTACAGGCGACCGGCTCGACCAGGTAATGCCCACACATCCGCAGGAAGCGACGGTTGTACTGACGGTCCTTGCCGATGAACACGGTCTCGACCGCCGTCTTCATGTTGTCGTAGATGCCGCGCGTGCAGGCGCCCTTGAAGAAGGCGAAGGCGCGGCTGTGCGCGTCGAACACCATCTCCTGGGTCTCGCGCGGATAAGCCCGCACGAACAGCATCCGGCTGTGGCACAGCCGGACATGCGCGACCTTCACGGTCACCGTCGTGCCGTTGATCAGCACGACCTCGTGCGACCAGTCGAACTGGTAGGCCTCGCCCGGCGCAAAACTCAGCGGTACATAGGCCTCTGCCATCGCCGCGCCGTGCTCGACACGCCACCTCTTCGCGTACCGCCGAACCGCGTCGTAGCTGCCCTCATAGCCCAGCCCGCGCAGCTCCTCGAAGATCCGGATCAGCGTCAGCCGCTCGCGCGCGGGCTTGCCCTCGTTAGCCGACAGCATCCCGTCAAGATCGGCGTGCCACGACCCCAGCTTCGGCCGCGGCTGCACCACCCGCATGTACTCGAAAGAGGTCGCTCCCGATCGCAGAACCTTGCGCACCGTGTTGCGCGACACCTTTAGCGCGCGCACGATCTCCTTGATCGACTTGCCCCGGACAAAGTGCTCGCGCCTGATCCGGCCGATCGTCTCCACAACCAGCATCCCCCGCCACCCGCTCGCATCCCCAAGCGGGTCAGCCTGCACATCAC
>VAZF01000605.1 GCA_005888425.1 Alphaproteobacteria bacterium | reverse complement strand
GGTGAGTACGGTGCTGTTCGGGACCGCAGCCTATGTCCTCATTGGAATGGCGATAGCCGGCGGGGGCTGACCGGACCGCCGAGCGGGCTGTCTCTAGAGCACTCTCAGCGCGATTGCGGCAAAAACGCTCATTGCAACCGTCGGCCCGCGCGCTATGTAGCGGCGCAGAAGGAAGCACTTTGCCGAGGTGACTCTTGCACGTTGTCGAGGTTCGGCGCGGTGGCGTTGACTTCGTCGCTGCGATGGCACAAATGCGGACCTGGTTCGATAACCAGGGAATACAACCGTCTCTGTTCGAGATCGCGTTCCTACCTGGCCGCGAGAGCCGCTTCCGTCTCCAATTCAAGGAAGTACGCAACGCCGTGACGTTTGCCAGCAGCTTCGATGGCGAGGTGCTGGATACTGGGCTGGATGCTGCCGCGGCGTGAAGGAGCATACCGGCTTCACATAACACAACCTCAACCGCCGCATCGAATAGGAACACGGGGAAAATTGAATGCGCTCGGGCCTCGTCCGGCGATGGCTGGATTTGAGCCACAAGGATCAACACGCCGGCGCCAAAAGCGGGCGGGGACTCAATCAGCTGCTGGGATTGGCGGTTCGACCCCTATACCGAGCCTACGAAGGTCGGTTGAGCCGCGAGATCCGCCGCTATCCGGTTCCACAGCACATCGGCATCATTCTTGACGGGAATCGGCGATACGCCGAGCGACGCGGCGTGACCGATCCCCGTGAAATCTATTCCTTCGGTGCGGGCAGGCTCGATGATGTGCTCGACTGGTGTGGGGAGCTTGCGGTTCCCGCCGTGACCCTTTGGGTCTTCTCGACAGATAATCGCGATCGGCCGCTCGAGCAGGTCTCGGGTATCCTTGCTGCGGTAGAAGCGAAGGTCATCTCGCTCGCCAATCACCCGGACATCCACCGCCGTCGCGTGCGGGTGCGGACGATCGGAAAACTCGACCTCCTGCCCAACTCGCTGCGCAACGCGATCCGTGCCGCCGCCGAGGCCACAGCAGCCTATTGCGGGATGGTTCTAACTATTGCTGTCGCCTATGGCGGTCGAGATGAAATCGTCGATGCGGTCCGCTCTCTGATCGGTGAGCAATCGGATCGAGGGTTGACGCTGGCTGAGGCGATCTCGGAGATCACCGGCGATGGCATCGCTCGCCATCTATACACCGCCGGTTCGCCGGACCCCGACCTCATCATCCGCACCAGCGGCGAAGTGCGACTCTCCGGTTTCCTGCTGTGGCAGAGCGCATACAGCGAGTTTTATTTCTGTGATGTGCCATGGCCCGCCTTCCGCAAGATAGATTTCCTGCGTGCGGTGCGCTCGTACCAGCATCGGAAGCGCAGGTTTGGAAGGTGAAGATAGCCTGCTGGCGTCGCACTGGGGTCGGGCATCCGGCCGGCACCGCCAGGTGAGGCCCGATATTCCGGAGAACTCTGGCTAGGGTCCGGACTCAATTTGCCCACCACGTTATGGCTGCGGCGATAAGGACGCCAGCGAGGAAATTTCTGGCGAGCTTGTCGTATCGCGTGGCGATGCGTC
>VAZF01000604.1 GCA_005888425.1 Alphaproteobacteria bacterium | reverse complement strand
TGATAAGTCCGGCCAGCCTTTCGAATTCGAAATCCTGCTCAGCGATCCGCAGATGGAACGGATCGTGCTGCCCTTTGCAAAGAATTTGGAACGCATGGGCGTGACCGCCCGGGTCCGCACAGTAGACAACGCGCAATACGAAAAACGGATGGAGACCTTCGACTACGACATGGCCGTCGAGGTGTTCGGACAATCGCTATCCCCGGGCAACGAGCAGCGCGACTATTGGGGATCGAAAGCGGCCGAGGAGGAAGGGAGCCGCAACCTCCTCGGCATCAAGAGCCCGCTCATCGACGAACTGATCGAGGAGTTGATCAAATCGCCCGACCGCGCCAGCCTCGTCGCGCACACGCATGCGCTCGATCGGGTCTTGCAGTACGGGTATTACATGATCCCCAATTTCCATGTGGCGGCGTTTCGCGTCGCCTATTGGGACAAGTTCCGCCGCCCGCAGGTCTCGCCGAAATACGGCATCGGCATCGATGGCTGGTGGGTCGATCCGAAGGCCGAGCAGACGATCGAGGCTAAGAAGGGCGAGGTCAACAAGGGCGAGGCGAAGCCGTGATCGCGTATGCGATCCGGCGCATCGCGCTGATGATCCCGACGATCTTTGCGATCATGGTCGTCAATTTCGTCATCGTGCAGGCGGCGCCCGGCGGCCCGATCCAGCAGATGATCTCGAAGTTGAAGGGGAGCGACATCGCCGCGACCGAGCGGGTCAGCGGCGCCGGCGGCGAATTGCGCAACCAGCCGAGCAACACGCAAACCCAGTACCGCGGCGCCCGCGGTCTCGATCCGGCCTTTATCAAGGAGCTCGAAAAGCAGTACGGCTTCGACAAGCCGCCCTTCGAGCGCTTCGTCTTGATGATGAAGAACTATGCGACGTTCGATTTCGGCACGAGCTTCTTCCGCGACCGCCGCGTCGTCGATCTCATTCGCGACAAATTGCCGGTGTCGATCTCGATCGGGCTGTGGACGACGCTCCTCACCTATCTGATTTCGATCCCGCTGGGCATCCGCAAGGCGGTGCGCGACGGCAGCCGCTTTGATGTCTGGACGAGCGCCGTCATCATCGTCGGCTACGCCATCCCGAGCTTTCTGTTTGCGGTGTTGCTGATCGTGCTGTTCGCAGGCGGCAGCTATTTCTCGATTTTTCCGCTGCGCGGTCTCGTCAGCGACGATTGGTGGTCATTCGACTGGCCGCACAAGATCCTCGATTATTTCTGGCATATCGCCTTGCCGATCACGGCCTTGGTGATCGGCGGCTTCGCGACGTTGACGATGCTGACGAAGAACTGCTTTCTCGATGAGATCAACAAGCAGTACGTGCTGACCGCCCGCTCCAAGGGCTTGACCGAGCACCGCGTCCTCTACGGCCACATCTTCCGAAACGCGATGCTGCTGGTGGTCGCGGGGTTTCCGGCGGCGTTTATCGGGATCCTGTTCACCGGCGCCTTGTTGATCGAGGTCATATTCTCGCTCGATGGGCTCGGGCTTCTCGGCTTCGAAGCGGCGATCAACCGCGACTATCCCATCATGTTCGCGACACTCTATGTTTTTACCCTGATCGGGCTCGTGCTGAAGCTGATCAGCGACTTGACGTATATGGTCATCGACCCGCGGATCGATTTCGGGCGGCGTTAGCAGCCTTTCAGAGCGTCTCCGCGCCGGTCGGCCTGAGCTTGCCGCAATTTCGACGGGCTAAAAGCGCGTCATCGAAAAGCCACGCTCGGTTTTTACAACCCCAAGGCGCAGAAGTTTTGGCCGGAGCCCTTCCGATGATCCGCCATTTTGCCGCCGTGCTCACTGCGACCGTCTTGCTGGCCGGCCCTGCCGCCGCGCAGCAGAGCCTGCCGGCGCCGATCCCGCTCTATCCCGGGGCGGCGCCGCGCTCGATCGAGCCCGAGCCGCTGCCACCGCTCCCGCCAGCCCGGTCGGAGCCCCCCGCCGCAATGCCCCTACCGCCACCGGCGGAAACGGCTCTCCCACCCCCCGCCTCAACCTCGCCTTTACTGGCAGCGCCGCCCGTTGTCGCAGGGCCCGCGACCGAGCGCGTCTTCTGCGACCAGCCGGTCGTGGTGCGCCTCCCTGACCGCGGCGTCATTCCCGAGCGCTACCGCCCATTTGTCGGGATCTGGAGCGATGCCGCCTGGACGCCGCAGCTCTGCGCCGCGCTGGTCGTCGAAGCGGTGCAGCCCGACGGGACAGCGGCGATCGTCTATGTCTACGGCCCGATCGGTTCGAACAATCGCCGCCCGGGCGGCGTTCTGCACGGAACCGGGATCATCCGCGACGGCGAGCTGCGCTTCCAGAATTCCGATGGCACCCAATTTGCCTTCCGGCCGCTCTACGCCGATCTCGACGGCCGTCTCACGACCGCGCAGGGCCAGAGCTACCAGGCCGTGTTCAAGAAGACGCTGTAGCCATTGGCACACTTCCGCTGGGCCGGATTGCGCTCGCCCTTCCTCGCAGCGCTGCTTCTCGTCCTGGCGCTGCCGGTCATGGCGGCGGCGGTGAACTGGACCCGCCTCAGCGAGCCGTGGCCGGATCCGGCGAG
>VAZF01000558.1 GCA_005888425.1 Alphaproteobacteria bacterium | reverse complement strand
GCTCGTCGCCGCGATCTTGTTCATGCTGGTCGCCAAGGGCCGCTTCAATACCGAATGGGCCCTCTTGCCGGCGCTCGTGATCCTGTGCCGCGAGATCCTGGTCTCGGGCCTGCGCGAGTATCTGGCGGCATTGCGCGTTGGGCTGCCGGTATCGCGCCTCGCCAAATGGAAGACCGCGATCCAGATGATCGCGATCGGTGTCCTGATCGTCGGCAGCGCCGGTCCCGCCTTTCTGCCGGTCGTCGCGATCGGCGAGACCCTTTTATGGGTGGCCGCGCTGCTGACCCTGGTGACCGGCTATGATTACCTGCGCGCCGGGCTTGCCCATATGACGCGCGCGCCGCGGCCGACTCATGGAAAAACCCAGCATCTCGCGTGATTTGGCGCCGCTTGCGGCGTCAAGCTTTGCAGCCTAAGTGACGCTAGTGTGGTGGATTTGAAGTTCCCACGATTTTCGATGCCGGCGCGATTGGGAATTTCAAATCCAAACCACACGAGCTTTCGATGAGTTTGCTAGTGTGCTTTCGAATCCGAAATTCGCTCAAAACCAGGTGCGGGATACGGCGAATTTCGGATTCGGCACACTAGGACGGCTCGGGATGCGCATCTTCGGCCTCGCCGGCTGGAGCGGCAGCGGCAAGACAACGCTGCTGGCGGCATTGATCCCCGAGCTGGTGGCGCGAGGCGTTTCGGTGTCGACGATCAAGCATGCCCACCACGAATTCGATATCGACCGGCCGGGGAAGGATTCCTGGCGGCATCGCGAGGCGGGCGCCACCGAGGTCATGGTCGCGTCGGCGCGGCGCTGGGCGTTGATGCACGAATTGCGCGGCGATCCCGAGCCGCCGCTCGACGATTTGGTCGCACGGATGAGCCCGGTCGATCTCTTGCTCGTCGAGGGCTTCAAGCGGCAGCCGCACCCCAAGCTCGAAGTGCACCGGCCCTCGCTCGGCAAGCCGCTGATCTATCCGGGCGACCCGCATGTCGTCGCGATCGCGACCGACGCGCCTTTCGCGGCGCCCTTGCCGCTATTGCCGCTCGCGGATGCCGGCGCGATCGCGGCCTTCATCACCGATCATTTCGGTCTCGCGACATGGCGCAGCTGAGCGACGATTGCTTTGCCTTTGGCGGCAAATTGCTCGGCGTCGATGCGGCGCTCGCGCTGATCCGCGAGCGTATCGCACCGGTGGTGTCCGAGGAGGCGGCGCCGCTCTCCGAGGCATGCGGGCGGGTGCTGGCGCGCGATCTCGTCGCGGCGATCGATGTGCCGCCGCATGCCAACAGCGCTGTCGATGGCTACGCCGTGGCGCATGGCGATCTGCGGCCCGAGCGCGAGACGGTATTGCCGGTGACGGGTCGCGCCGCCGCCGGCCATCCGCTCGGCCGCGAGGCCGCTCGCGGCGAAGCGATTCGCATCTTTACCGGCGCGCCGATGCCCGAGGGTCTCGATACCATCCTGATGCAGGAGGATTGCATCCTGGAGGACGGGCGGGTGCGAATCCCGCCCGGCATCAGAAAGGGCGCCAACCGCCGCCATGCTGGCGAGGATGTCGCGAAAGGCGCGGTTGCCTTGGCTGCCGGGCGGCGGCTCAAGCCGGCCGATCTCGGGCTTGCGGCGGCCCTCGGCCAAGACCGGCTGCCGGTGTTCCGGCGTTTGCGGGTGGCGCTGCTGTCGACCGGCGATGAGGTGCGCGAGCCCG
>VAZF01000557.1 GCA_005888425.1 Alphaproteobacteria bacterium | reverse complement strand
CCGCCTCAAACCCACCGAGCCTGACCTTTACCGACACACTGACGCTCAATGTCGGCAATCACACCTTCAACATCATCCATCATCCCGGCCACACCGCGCCGCAGACTTCGGTGCATGTGCCGGAAGAAGGGGTCGTGTTCACCGGCGACAACGTCTTCCACAAATGCCGCAGCTGGTTGCAGGAGTGCGACCCCTGGGAGTGGCTCGACGCGCTAGACCGCATCGCAGCGCTCGATGTCGAGGTCATTGTGCCGGGGCACGGCGAACCCTGCAGCAAGGCGTATCTCAAGGAACAGGCGCAAATTGTCGAGAACTGGGTCGGTTTCGTCGAGCGTCATATCGAGCGCGGCGCCAGCCCCGAGGAGATCCTCAAGGAGGGGGTTCCAGTTACAAAACAGGACCCCTACCCGATTGGCCAGCGCCTGTTTATGCATGACGAGCGGTTGACCGGCCTCATCGTGCACAACCTGCACAAGCGGATTATCGACAAGAAACAGGCGGCGGGAACCCGCGCGGGGTAATTCGCGCCTGGGGCGCGCCGGGAATTGTCGAATTGCCGCAACCGTTTTCCTTCCTAGATGCGCGGATGGCCCGGTCTTCGCCGAGCATTGGCGCGCTCACTATGGAGGAAGGCATATGGCCAATACCACTATTGCCAAGCGGGCCGGCCGCGGTTTGGCCCTCGCCAGCGCGGTGGCGCTCGCAGCGGCGTTCGCGGCGCCTCCCGCGCAGGCACAATGGCACCATCACGGCGGCATCAGCACCGGCGCGGCGGTCGGGATCGGGCTTGGCTCGTTCGCCCTCGGCACGGCGCTCGGCTCGGCGGCGGCCTATCCGTACTACGGCGGCTACGGTTACGGCAATCCGTACGCAGGATACGGGTATAGCTACCCGGCGTATTCGTCCTACTCGCCGGCCTATTCGTCCTACTCGTCCTACGGCTATGCCCCGTCCTACGGCTATGCCCCGTACTCGCGCGGGTATTACGGCTCGTCCTACGCGCCTGCTTACGGGTACGGCTGGGGCTACTAGTTGTTTCTCCGCCGATAACTGATTCTCTGGCGCAAAGATGGGGCGGAGGGCGGCGCAGCCGCTGCTCCGCCCTTTTTGCGTGCGAAAGAACCGCGTTCGGTACTAACAAATCCGCAGAAAGCGGGCATTTGTTGCGTGGTGCGGCATCGGAAATCGCCTCTCGTCCGCTGGTTGCCCGCAATACATGGCTTTTTCCCTCTTTTGCCTTTTCTAAACCAATGCCGTGCTGTAAGGGAGCGAGGTTGGACGCTTCGGAGGATTGGTATGCGGATCGGCAACATCATCAGACAAACCGGACGGCTCGCACTGGCCGTCGCGGTTGTCGCAGGGGTCACCTTGGCCGTCGAGAAGCCGGCACAGGCGATCAGCGGCGGCGAAGCAGCCGCCATCGGGCTCGGCTCATTCGCGGTCGGCACCGCGCTGGGTGCGGGCGCAGCAAACCCGTACAACAACGGGTATTACGCGCCCGGCTACGCCTACCCGGCGGCACCGGCGCCGGGTTATTACCCGGCGGCACCGTACTACCCGCCGCGCAGCTGCTGGGATCCATATTACCGGCGCTACTACTCGTGCTGAGCCGGTAGGCTTCAGCTAAGCCTCAAGAAGGGGACGGGCGGCACGAGGCCGCCCGTTTCTTTTTGGCCCTATGTCTTCTCGGTCCTAGAGGTATTTCGCCGGCCGTATCATCGCACGCCACATATGCGCGACGGGGCTGTTGTCGAAGCCCAAGCCCTCTTTCGGCTGGCGGAAG
>VAZF01000556.1 GCA_005888425.1 Alphaproteobacteria bacterium | reverse complement strand
CGACACGCCGCCGGCCGGCAGCATCCATCTCGGGCGGGTCGTGCGCCGGACGCCCGGGCTCGATGCCGTCTTCGTCGACGTCGGCGCTGAGCGGCCCGGCTTTCTGCCGGTTGGGGACGCCCGGAAAGAGCTGCGTCTCGACGAAGGCGCGCGGGTGGTGGTGCAGGTGCGGCGGGAGGCCCAGCAGGGAAAGGGCGCGCGCCTCTCCGCCCGCATTAACCCGAAGCCGGGCGGTCCCGACCTCCAGCAGCTCGCGGCGGAGGCGGCGCGCTACGAACCACCGCGGCAGCTCGATCCCTCGACAGGCTTCGCCGCTGCCCTCGCGTTGCGGCTGCCCACCGCCCCCGAGCAGGTAATCACCGATGATGCCGGGGTCATCCCGGAGCTGCGGCGCGCTTTTCCTGATGCGGTGGTCTCGCATCGCTCGGCCGAAGACTGGCCCATTGACCTCGATGCGGAATTCGCCGCGGCTTTGGCGCCCAGCCTGGGGCTTCCGGGTGGCGGCACTATCCAGATCGCCGAGACTGCGGCGGCGGTATTGATCGATGTCGATACCGGCACGCCCGACGAGGGTTCGGCCGAGCGCGGGGCCCTGGCGGCCAATCTCGCCGCCGTTCAGGCGATCGCACGACAATTGCGGCTGCGCCAGCTCGGCGGGGGCATCATTGTCGATTTCGTCGGGCTGGAAGGTCGCGGCGCGCGGGAGAAAGTGCGTCAGGCATTAGCCGCCGCGCTCGCCGGCGATCCAGCCGCAGCGCAAGTCCTCGGCTGGACCCGGCTCGGTCATCTTGAAATTGTCCGGCCACGGCATGGCCGGCCGCTCAGCGAGGCGATGCTCGAACCGCAGAGCTTCGGCAAAAGCAGCCTTGCGCTGGCCTTCGAGGCACTGCGGCTCGTCCAGCGCGAGGCGCGCGCCAACCCTGCGGCCGATTGGCTTCTCGTCGTCAGCCCAGCGATCGAGGCCGCGCTGCGCGGCGCGGCGGTGGCGGCATTGCGCGCCCTCGAAGCGCGGCTCGGGCGGGAGATCGCCATTGCCGTCGGGCCGAGCCCCGACCGCTCCCCTTTTGACATCGTGCGACGGTGAGCCGATATCGAAATGATGCCGAAGGACCCCGTCACACCCCTTACCGCCGGCCAGCGCCGCTGCCCGATCTGCGACAAGCCCTCTGTCCCGCGGCATCAGCCCTTCTGCTCGCAACGCTGCGCCGATATCGATCTCGGCCGCTGGCTCAAGGAGAGCTACCGGGTGCCGACCGATGAGCCGCCGGAAGACCCGTCGGGCGACACCGAGCGCGAGCCCGAATAGCCCAGCGCATGACCGCCATGCTGGCGTCCCCGGCCGGCGCGGGTTATGTGATTTCCGATAACGGCAATGGACGGCACCGGCATGCAACGTTTCGAGGGCACCGAGACCTATGTGGCGACGCAGGATCTGCAGGTCGCCGTCAATGCTTCGATCGCGCTCGAACGGCCGAATACGACGCCGTGTCGCGGCTGCGCGATGGCCAGCTTGGCGACGAGCGCGTGCGCGACATCGCGAACTACATCAAGCCTGGCAAATTGTGGGACGCCTTTATCGCGGACACCGCGCCGGTCCTTCTGATCGACGAGATCGACAAGGCCGACATCGAGTTCCCAAACGACCTCCTGCTCGAACTCGACCGCATGGAGTTCTTCGTCTACGAACTGAAGCAGACGATCGTCGCGAAGCAGCGGCCCATTGTCATGATCACCTCGAACAATGAGAAGGAATTGCCGGACGCCTTTTTGCGGCGCTGCTTTTTTCACTACATCCGCTTTCCCGACCGCGAGACGATGCAGCGCATCATCGATGTGCATTTCCCCGGGCTGAAGCACGACCTGGTGCACGAGGCGCTGACGATCTTCTTCGATGTGCGCGATGTGCCCGGACTGAAGAAAAAGCCGTCCACCTCGGAATTGCTCGACTGGATCAAGCTGCTGCTGGTCGAGGATATTTCGCCCGAGGTGTTGCGCACCCGCGACCCCAAAAAGCTGATCCCGCCGCTGCATGGCGCATTGCTCAAAAACGAGCAGGATGTGCAGCTGTTCGAGCGGCTTGCCTTCCTGCACCGGCGCGAGCGCGGCTAGGCAGCGGTGTTCATCACCTTCTTTCTCGAATTGCGCGCGGCGAAGGTGCCGGCGTCACTGCGCGAGTTCCTGACCCTGCTGGAAGGGATGCAGCAACGCGTGGCGCTGTTCGACATCGACGAATTCTATTTCCTATCGCGCACGACGCTCGTTAAGGACGAGCGGAACCTCGACCGCTTCGACCGCGTCTTCGGACATGTCTTCAAGGGCATCGAGACGCCGACAGACCCGCAAACCGAACTGCCGGACGAATGGCTGAAAAAGCTCGGCGAGCGCTATCTGACACCGGAGGAGAAAGCGCAGGTCGAGGCGCTCGGCGGGTGGGAAAAATTGATGGAGACGTTGCGCCAGCGCATCGCCGAGCAGAAAGGCCGTCACCAGGGCGGCAACAAATGGATCGGCACTGGAGGCACCTCACCGTTCGGGGCGCATGGCTACAATCCCGAAGGCGTGCGCATCGGCCAGAAATCGGAGGGCAACCGCAGCGCCGTCAAGATCTGGGACAAGCGCGAATTCCGCAATCTCGACGACACGGTCGAGCTGGGCACACGCAACATCAAGTTGGCCTTGCGCCGTCTGCGCCAATTCGCTCGCGAAGGCGCCGAGCTCGAGCTCGATTTGCCCGACACGATCCGCTCGACCGCGCACAACGCCGGCTGGCTCGATTTAAAGATGGTGCCCGAGCGGCACAATGCGGTGAAGCTGCTGCTGTTCCTCGATGTCGGCGGCTCGATGGACGACCATGTGCGCGTCTGCGAAGAATTGTTCTCGGCGGCGCGCGGCGAGTTCAAGCACCTCGAATACTTCTATTTCCACAACTGCCTTTACGACACCGTGTGGAAGGACTCACGCCGACGGCATGTCGAACAGATCGACGTGATGGAAATCCTGCGCACCTACGATGCCGGCCACAAGGTCGTGCTGGTCGGCGACGCCAGCATGAGCCCCTACGAGATCGAGAAGGAGGGCGGCAGCGTCGAGCGCTGGAATGACGAGGCGGGCGAAACCTGGCTGCGCCGTCTGCTCGACACCTATCCCCGGGCGGTGTGGCTCAACCCGGTGCCGGAGAAATACTGGGGCGGCACCACCAGCATCGGCATGATCCGCCAGCTGATGGAAGAGCGCATGTTCCCGCTGACGCTCGATGGTATCGACCGCGGCATGCGGGAACTGACGCGCTGATAAGACGCCCTCTCCCGCATCGCGGGAGAGGGAGGGACCCAGCGCGTAGCGCTGGGAGGGTGAGGGTCTCTGGGCAAACGAATGCGCTGTAATCCCCGTCACCCCAACCCTCTCCCCCACTGGGGGAGAGGGAGCTTTTTTGAAGGTGCTACGCGGCCTCTGATTTGTCCTTGGGCTTGATGTAGGCGAGCTCGACGTGGTGGTCGCAATAGGGCTTGCCGGCCATCGGGTGCTCGCCGCAGAAGTGGAAATCATCCTCGCCCGGATGACCGACCGGCCACATGCAGGCAGGCCCGGTGAAGTCGAACACGTTGCGCCGCGGCGGCGGCTTTTGCGTGATGACCCGCGGCGTCAGCCCGATGCGGTGCACCTTGCCGATGACCGCGTTTTTGGTGACGCCGATGCGGCGGCCGATCTCGG
This sequence comes from Alphaproteobacteria bacterium, assembly GCA_005888425.1. GTDB lineage: Bacteria > Pseudomonadota > Alphaproteobacteria > ATCC43930 > CGMCC-115725 > DATARH01. Next base: position 59 of record VAZF01000556.1, on the reverse strand, counting down.
CGGTCGTTACCCCCTCTTCCCAGAGCCGGGTCAGCGCCTCGATGCGCTCCGGGGTCCAG
>VAZF01000555.1 GCA_005888425.1 Alphaproteobacteria bacterium | reverse complement strand
GCTTCTATCACCACCGCTACGCTGCCGTGCCGATGGAATGCCGCGGCGTCGTCAGCGCTTACGACCCGCGCACCGACTCGGCGACGATCTGGTCCTCGACCCAGGTTGTGCATTGGGTGCGGCGCGAGGCAGCCGCGTTGCTCGGCCTGCCGGAGGCACAGGTGCGCTGCGTCGCGCTTGACGTCGGCGGCGGGTTTGGCGGCAAGGGCCATGTCTACCCCGAAGACCTCTTGGTCACCTTCCTCGCGCACCGCCTCGGCCGCCCGGTGCGCTGGATCGAGGACCGTCGCGAGCATCTGATGAGCGCGACGCATTCGCGCGACCAATGGCACGATGTCGAGATCGGCTTTGACGATGACGGCCATATTCTCGCGATCCGCGACGATTATCTCGTCGATTGCGGCGCCTGGAACCCGATCGGCTCCGGGGTCGCCTACAACACCGCCGTGCATCTGACCGGGCCTTACAAGATCGAGAATTTGGCCGCCCGGGGCCGCATTGTCGTGACCAACAAGGTGCCGAACGCGCCCTATCGCGGCGCCGGCCGCCCGGAAGCGGCCTTCGCGATGGAGCGCAGTATCGATCTGGTCGCGCGCACCCTCGGTCTCGAACCCGCCGAAATTCGCCGCCGTAACATGATCCCCACCGAGGAGATGCCCTACCGCGTCGGGATTCCGTACCGCGATGGCGAGCCGATCGTTTATGACAGCGGCGATTACCCCAGGGCGTTGCAGAAGACGCTCGACGCGATCGGCGGCGTCGACGCTTTTCGCCGCCGCCAGGCCGAGGCGCGCACCGACGGCCGCTATCTCGGGCTCGGTATCGGCTGCTACATCGAAGGCACCGGTGTCGGCCCCTTCGAGAGCGCCTTTGTGCGCATCGACCCCTCGGGCAAGGTTTATGTCACCTGCGGCGCCGCTCCGCAGGGCCAGGGCATGGAGACGATCTTCGCGCAGATCGTCGCCGATCTGTGGAAGGTGAAGCCCGAGGATGTCGTGCTGTCCTTTGCCGATACCGCCTCGATCGCGATCGGCTTCGGCACGATGGCGAGCCGCAGCACCGTGACCGCCGGCGCCGCGATACATCAGGCGAGCGCGAAATTGCGGGACAAGGTTTTCGCGATCGCCGCCAACCTGCTCGAATGCTCGCCCGCCGATCTCGAACTGCGCGAGGGCGGGGTCGGGGTTGTCGGCGTGCCCGGCGCGACGTTGAGCCTGTCCCGCATCGCGCAGGCCTCGCGGCCGGGATGGGAAAACCCGCGACCGCCCGGCATCGAGGCCGGGCTCGAGGAGATCGCCTATTGGCAGCCGCCGACCGTGACCTGGAGCTATGCCGTGCACGCGGCGATCGTCGAAGTCGACCCCGACACCGGCCGCGTCACGCTCGAAAACTACGCCGTCACGCATGATTGCGGCACCGTCGTCAACCCGATGCTCGTCGAGGGGCAGATCATGGGCGGCGCGGTGCAGGGTATCGGCGGCATCCTCGGCGAGGCGATCGCCTATGACAGCAACGGCCAGCTCTTGAGCGGCTCCTTGATGGATTACGCGCTGCCGATCGCGACCGACGTCCCGCCGATGACGCTTGTGCACCAGCATTCGCCCTCGCCCTTGAACCCGCTCGGCGTCAAAGGGGTAGGGGAGGGCGGCGCCGTCGCGCCTCCGGCCGCAATCGCCAATGCCGTGTGCGACGCCTTGGCGCCGTCCGGCATCGAAATCAACGCGACGCCCATCCGCCCGGAGGAGATCGTTCGCTTCCTGCGCCCGCGCTGACCGGTACTCCACTAACAAAAGTAAAGACCGTGCCGCTCCGGTGGCACAATTCCAGCGGCGTTCAATCAATAAGCCGAGCCGGGCGCTCTCCGCCCTTGCCAACACGTTGACGACTCAGCGTGTTCGAAGGGAGAACGGCAATGCGACAACAACGAGTAACTCAACGCGGCGGCCAGAACCTGATGCCCAATTTCCGCAATTGGGAATGGCCCCAAACCCGCGACATGATGATCTTTGGCGCCGGCATGCTGCTGAGCCTGGCGGCGAGCCGGGTGGCGCCGCCAATCGCCGGGCGGGCGATCGGCTCGATCCGGGCGATGACCGGGACGGATCCGTTCGACGCCCTGGCGCAGGACCACCAGAACGTCCTGGCCATGTTCGAGGCCATCGAGGCCACCGACAATTCGGCAACGATGCGCCGGGCGGCGATGCTGTTTCAGCTGAAGCGCATGGTGACGGCGCACGCGCTCGCCGAAGAGG
>VAZF01000554.1 GCA_005888425.1 Alphaproteobacteria bacterium | reverse complement strand
GCCGCTATCGGCGGCGCTGACGACGATCAGGCCGCCGGCGCCCGGCACGGCATCCGTCACGGCATCAGGCGATAGCCGCCAGGCTCGGTTATCAGGATCTCGGCATGCGCCGGATCGCGCTCGATCTTCTGGCGCAGGCGGTAGACATGCGTTTCGAGCGTATGCGTCGTGACCCCGGCGTTATACCCCCACACCTCGCCGAGCAGCGTATCGCGGCCGATGACCCGGTCGCCGGCGCGATAGAGATATTTGAGGATCGCGGTTTCCTTTTCGGTCAAACGCACCTTTTTGCGGGCGCCGCCGTCGATCATCAGCTTGGCGCCGGGCTGAAACGTGTAGGGCCCGATCGTCAGCACCGCATCGTCGCTATGCTCGCTCTGCCGAAGATGCGCGCGCAACCGCGCCAGGAGGACGCTGAGCCGGAACGGCTTTGTCACATAGTCATTGGCGCCTGCATCGAGGCCGGTCACCGTGTCGGCCTCGCTGTCGGCCGCGGTCAGCATGACGATCGGCGCGCTGACCCCGCCGCTGCGCATCCGGCGGCACAGTTCGCGGCCGTCCATATCGGGGAGCCCGATATCGAGGAGAATCGCGTCGAACCGCTCGCGCCCCGCCGTGGCGAGCGCCTCCACCGCAGTGTCGCACTCGACGGCGGAAAACTCGCCGTGCTGCTCCAGCTGCTCGGCCAGCGAATGGCGCAATGCCGGGTCGTCATCGACGATCAGGATCTTGCGAAAACTGCGCATACCCTCTCTACCCTGTTGCCCACCCATTCCGCCGATTGCGGGACGAATTATCGCTTTATTCGCCCGATTGGCGGAATCTATCCCCGTCTGCGGACCGGGGCTGCGGCCAAATTATCCGTTTTCCGATGGCCGCGCACCTGCCCGACGGGTGGGAGGAGTGGCAGGCATGCGCCGAAACGGCTGGCACACCGCTCGTCAGTGCCTATGATATTACGCCATACGAGGTATCCCTTGGTCGAACCGCTGATCCCCCCATCGCGCGACTCGGGCCGAGCCGGCCAAGCCATCGACGCAGCCCTTTCCGCGTTGCGGCGCGGCGAGCCGGTGTTGCTTTACGGCCAGGGCGAAGCCGTGCTGGCCCTCGCGGCGGAATTCGTCAATGAGGACAATCTGCAGCGCCTGCGCCAAGTCTCGGCGCGGCCCTTACGCGCGGTCCTGACCCGCCGTCGCGCCGTCGCGCTCGGTCTGGCGCGGCGCGATGCCCTATCAGGCGCGGTGTCGATCGCGCTCGCGCCGGAACTCCCGGCGGGTGTCATCCGCAACCTCGCCGACCCTGCCGCCTCGCTGGGCGCCGACCCGCCGGGGCTCGGCCCCGAGCCCGCCATCGCCGAGGGGCCTGAACTCGCCGCGGTTGCCTTGGCGAAGCTCGCGGCGTTGCTGCCGGCCGTGCTGGTGCTGCCGCTCGCGCCGTCCGAAGCGGCGTTGGCGCGCCGCCGCCGTGATTTCGCGCCGGTCGACACGGCCGATGTGCTGAGCCGGCGCGCCGCGATGGCCGGCCTGACCCAGGTCGCCGAGGCCCGCGTGCCGCTGGCCGATGCCGAGGATGCCCGGCTCATCGCGTTCCGCCCAGGCGACGGCGGCACCGAGCATCTTGCGATCCTGATCGGCACCCCCGCCCCCGGAAAACCGGTGCTCGTGCGGCTCCATTCCGAATGTTTCACGGGCGATCTTCTGGCCAGCCTGCGGTGCGATTGCGGCGACCAGCTGCGCGGTGCGATCGCGGCAATCGCCGAAGCCGGCGGCGGCATCCTGCTCTACCTCGCGCAGGAGGGCCGCGGCATTGGCCTGGTCAACAAATTGCGCGCCTACCAATTGCAGGACGCCGGGTTCGACACGGTCGACGCCAACGAGCAGCTCGGCTTCGACGCCGACGAGCGGGTCTATCTGCCGGCTGCCGAGATGCTGCGCCAGCTCGGCTTCGCTTCGGTGCGGCTTCTGACCAACAACCCCGAAAAGGTCGCCGCGCTCGAGCGCTACGGCATCGGCATCGTCGAGCGCGTGCCGCACGTTTTCCCGGCCAACGGCCATAACGAGCGCTATCTGCTCACCAAGGCGACCCGCAGCGGCCACCTGCTGTAACGCTGAGATCCCGCTATTTTGCTGCCGCCGCGGCGGCGGTCTGGCGGGCGCCGAAGATCGCCGTGCCGACGCGTACATGGGTCGCGCCAAAGCGGATCGCGGTCTCGAAATCGGCGCTCATCCCCATGCTGAGCTGGTCGAGCCTGTTGCGCTTGGCGATCTCGCGCAACAGCGCGAAATGCAATGCCGGCTCCTCGTGCTCGGGCGGGATGCACATGAGCCCGACGATCTGAAGGCCGAGCCGGCCGCGGCAATCGGCGATGAAGGCGTCGGCGGCTTCCGGCAAAACCCCGGCCTTCTGCGCCTCCTCGCCGGTATTGACCTCGATAAAGCAGGGCAAGCGCCGGCCGGTCTTTTCCATCTCACGCGCCAACGCCTCGGCAAGGCGAGCCCGGTCGACGGTTTCGATGACATCGCAATGCGCGACCGCATCCTTGACCTTGTTGGTCTGCAGCGGCCCGATCAGATGCAGCTTGAGATCCGGATAATCGCGGCGCAGGCCCGGAAATTTCGCGATCGCCTCCTGCACCCGGTTCTCTCCGAAGACGCGCTGCCCGGCGGCGAGCGCGGCGCGCACGCTGTCCGCCGGATGCGTCTTGCTGACGGCGACGAGCGTCACCCCCTCGGCCGGCCGGCCGGCGGCACGCGCCGCCGCCTCGATGCGCCCGCACACTGTCGCGAGATTGGCGCTGATCGCCTCCATGACGGCACCTCTTCCATAACGCGGCCATTCCTGGCACAAGGCGTGCCCAAGGTCGCGGCCGGCTGGCCGCGGCGCCCGGGATTATGTGATGTCCGCTCGTTATTACCCTTTGTTGGCGGCACGGGCCGCAAGTCTTTCGTTGCTGCTCGCGGGCTGCGGCTCGGCACCGCCTGCCGCGCCACCGCCAGCCGTCGCCTCGCCCCTCGCCGCGCAGGCGGCGAGCGCTCAGCCCGAGGACATCGATACGGAGAGCACGATCTGGACCGTGCTCGGCGTCGCCAAGCGCCCGTCGCAGCGTGCCCTCGGTCCGCAAACCGGCGACCAGGTGAGCCCCATTATTTGGGAAGCGGCGCATGACACGCTCAATTTCGTCAAGATAACGTCGGAAGACCCGATGACCGGGGTCTTGCAGACGGATTGGTATTCGCCGCCGGGAAAACCAAACGAGCGCATGCGGATCGCAGTCTTCATCCTGTCGCGCGCGCTGCGCTCGGACTCGTTCTCGATGTCGATCGAGCGCCAGCAGCGCTCGCCAACCGGGCAATGGAGCGACGCCCCGATCGCCCGGGATGCCATCGCTGAATTGGAAAGCGCGGTCTTGCTGCGGGCGCGCCATATCCGCGCCGAGCGTTACCGCGATACCTCATGAGCGACGCCAACGCAGTCGAAGCAATGCCGGAACGCGGCCGCACCGTCCGCGGCGCCGGCGCATCGCGGTACAATTTTCGTGAAACCGAAGCGAAGTGGCAACGCGCTTGGCAGGAGCGCGGCAGCTTTATCGCGCGCGAGGATCCGGCACGGCCGAAATACTACGTCCTCGAGATGTTTCCCTACCCGTCGGGCAAATTGCATGTCGGGCATGTGCGCAACTACACGATGGGCGACCTCGTCGCGCGCTATCGCCGCGCCCAGGGCAACAACGTCTTGCACCCGATGGGGTGGGACGCATTCGGGCTGCCGGCCGAGAACGCGGCGATAGCCGGCAACACCCATCCCGCGGTGTGGACCCGCGAAAACATCGCGACGATGCGCGCGCAATTGCAGCGCATGGGCTTCTCCTATGACTGGTCGCGCGAGGTCGCGACCTGCCATCCGGAGTACTATCGCCACGAACAGAAGATGTTTCTCGATTTCCTCGCGGCGGATCTCGCCTACCGCAAGGAATCCTGGGTCAATTGGGATCCCGAGGAGCACACGGTTCTCGCCAACGAGCAGGTCATCGAAGGACGCGGCTGGCGTTCCGGCGCGCTGGTCGAGAAACGGCTCCTGTCGCAATGGTTTCTACGCATCACCGCGTTTAGCGACGAATTGCTCGAAGCGATAAAAACGCTCGACCGCTGGCCCGAGCGAGTACGGCTGATGCAGGAGAACTGGATCGGTCGCTCGGAGGGCGCGCGTGTACAATTTCCGATCGCCGGTCGCGACGACGCGATCGAGGTTTTCACAACCCGTCCCGATACATTGTTCGGCGCCTCGTTCATCGCGCTGTCGCCGCATCACCCGCTGGCGCAACAGCTCGCCGCGAGCGACCCGAAGCTCGCCGAATTCATCGCCGAATGCGACCGGCTCGGGACCAGCGAAGCGGTCATCGAGGCGGCCGATAAACGTGGCTACCGCACGCC
>VAZF01000553.1 GCA_005888425.1 Alphaproteobacteria bacterium | reverse complement strand
CAAACGACTCGGGCGCAGTTAAGCAGTTGCGTGCGCCCCAGTCGCGGCTGGACAAGGTTGAGAGCGGGAGTTCGTAAAAGCGCGGAGAGATAATCTGATCGTGGCTGTCTATGAAATGGATAGGGCCCAAACAGAGATTGCTTCCATCCGTAAGCTGCTGACTTCCAAGCCGCGGCCGGTCGGATGGGCAGAACGGCGTCAGCGCCTCGACGAGGTAGGCGCGATTTGGCCAGTGGCCGAGAACGTGGCCCTGGCTGCTGTCGATCTCGGAGGCGTAGCGGGAGAATGGTCGATGGCTCCCGGCAGCGACCCCTCGCGTGTCCTGATGTATCTTCACGGCGGGGGCTATTGCTCCGGTTCCATCCTTAGTCACCGCCGGCTGGTAACGGAGGCGGGCCGCGCGGCCGGGATGAGGACGCTCGCCGTCGGCTATCGCCTCGCTCCGGAACATCCCTTCCCAGCAGCCTTCGATGATGTGCTGAAGGCTTGGCGATTTCTTCGCGAGCTTGGCATTGCGGCCTCGCGTATTGCCGTCGGGGGCGATAGCGCCGGTGGCGGGCTCACACTTGCTTTGATCCGCCGGCTTATTGAGCTGGGAGAGGAGCGCCCCGCCTGTGCATGGGTTGTCTCACCCTGGACCGACCTGACGATGTCGGGTGCGACGCTCGTGACCAAGGATGCAGTCGACCCGATCATCCACAAGGCCTACCTCGACGAGCTTGCCGACGCCTATCTCTCCGTGGGAATGGACAGGACGGACGCACGAGTGTCGCCTCTCTATGCCGACCTGAAAGGCTTTCCGCCGATACTGGTTCAGGTCGGCGCGGCTGAAACGCTGTTGGACGACGCCGTCCGTCTCGCGGCTGCAGCGGGCGCGGTCGACGTACCGGTCACTCTGCAGATCTGGCCTCACATGATCCATGCCTGGCCGTTGTGGAACGCGCATCTGGAGGCCGGGCGCCGAGCCCTCATCAGCGCCGGGTCGTTTATCCGAGGTCACATCTGACCCGCAGTCGCTACCGCTGAGGGAAAGGCGGCCGATGCCAGAACTCGTCATCCTCAACGTACCGCAGGATGTGCTCAGTCGTATGCGGCGCCTCGCAAACAAGGGTGATGAGGAGGCGCAGCGCTGGTTGAAGGTCGAGCTTTGGAAGGACTACACGCCGCCGTTTGCCTGCTTCCTCTGCGACGGCGAAGTGCATGAGGTGAACGCAACGCTAAGTCTGCCCGACAAAAAGCCGCGCAAACGCGAGAAGCAGCAGATGATGATCGCGCCCCTCTGCGATGCCTGTGACGGGCTGCCTATGCTGGTCCGCTGGAACCGGATCATCAAACTGATGAAGGCGATCAGGCCGGGATGGCACCCAAGGGGCGCAGCATGGGGAAGATGAACGCGAGCGCCCGCCACCTCACATCGCCACCATCCGTGCTCCTATTCTGTCGATCCAGCCGCGGGTGCTCGAACGCGTGCTGTTTGCCCCAGATTTCGAACCTTGCGCGGTCCTCTCTGCAGGTGAACAGTGGTTGAGTTTAGATAACTATGCGGCTGTTATCAGGTGTCTGCGATTACACACGCTAGGCGAGCTCATACTCTACTCTCGACACCTCATGTCGCTCGCAAACCGCGCCATTATGCAACATTTCCTATGCCGGCCAAAAGGAGGACCTTGGTCTCAAATTGCGCCGGAATACGGGTGAGTAGTGCGTCCCTTTGAATGCGGCACCACCTGAATACTGTCCGCGACTTGCAACCCACCCGGCGGCTGACACAAGGTTTGACCGGGCCAATCGAAAATTGGAAATCCGGTGAAATTTGTTTACGTGCTGACGATTCTGCTTCTTGGTTTTTCCAGCTCACCGGTGGCGGCCGCCACCCCAGTGCTGACGCTGAAAGCCGGTGGTGTGGCGATCGAGTTCACCGCGGACGAACTGCTCGCCCGCCCTGACGCCGAGACGATCGCAGTGGCGCGTGATCCATCTTATGGCAAGCCGATGAGCTATCGCGGCATACCCCTGCGTGCCTTGCTCTCGGCACTTCCGTCTGATTTGACGGATACGATTCAGGCGCGTGCGGCGGACGGGTTCGTTGCCGAGATCCCGCGCGCCTTGATCAGCGGGGCGGCGGTCCCATGGATCGTGGTCGAAGACGCATCGCATCCATGGCCCCCTCTGGAAGGAAAGGCCATTTCGGCCGGCCCATTTTACTTGGTTTGGCAACACCCCGAACGTGCCGGGATATCACCCGAGCAGTGGGTTTTTGCATTGGCCGCTTTGACCGCGGTACCCTCTCCATTGCAGCGTTGGCCTGCCATATCTGTCGATGCATCGGTTCCGGAGGACGCGCCAGCACGACGGGGGCAGCTGGCTTTCATCGCCAATTGCTTGCCTTGCCATCGCCTCGGTGGTGCCGGCGAGGCGACGGTCGGGCCGGACCTGCTTCGGCCGATGCCGGCGACGGCGTACTTTACCGAAGCCGGTCTGCGCGCCCTGATCCGCAATCCCGCGGCCGTGCGCCACTGGCCGGCGCAGCAGATGCCGGCCTTTGATGACAATGCGCTCTCCGAGTTCGACATCGATGCGGTTATCGCCTATCTGCACCATCTTGCTGCGCGCTCAAAGTGAGCTATTACTAGCCTCTGGGCTCCGCCGTGCGGGCGTTTTGCTGATGATGCCAGCAATAATTCCCGGGTACGTCGTCGAGCCCAGCAAGATACTGCTAGCCCGGATTATCGCTGATTGCCTGCATCTGCCGGTACGATTCGCGAAAGGCGATTATCTGATCACCGCTCAGATTGTGAATCCCGAGACGAATTCTCAAACCATCGGCCCTCGAACGCTCCCCCTCGCGACGCGCGGCATAGCGCAAGCGGGAAATTGAAGTCATCACTCGCCGCGGAGTGGCCGCTAACGGCGCTTAGCGGAAGCTCACGTTGGAGGTCAGCTGCTTCCGGTTTTGCCCCCAAAGCCGACCTTCAATTTGCGGACGCACCTTTCCAGATCCTGTTCGGTCCGGCAGAGCCGGAATCGACTGCAGCAAGCCTGCCCAGCGCCGGTGCCATTCGTAAGCGCGCATTAATCTGGCCTCTGTATGTTTCGACCTCCACGCTGAGGTGCCGGATGCTCAAGGTTGATGCGGAGAAGGCTGCGAAGATCGGGTATGTCCTGTTCCGCTACATGCGCGCGCGGCATCGTTTTAAGAATGAGCTAGTTGAACGGCCACTTCCGGCTCACGAGTTGGCCCAACTAATCCGTAGCGGCAAATATGATTTTGACGAGGTCTATATAGAGCCTGCCGCCAACCCGCCCATCACGTTCGACGGGAAAGCGGATGACATATTCGAGGCACTCATCAAAAAGAAGTACCGCGCCATCCCATTCTGGGACCCGATGCTGGTGGCCGCGTGGCGTCACTACGTCATCGGTGACGGTCCGCTACCTCAACGGCCAAGTGCGCGTCGCCTCGGCGCCGCACTGGGTGTGGGGTCTAGGGACCGAGCGGTTACTGCATAGCCATATCGAGCGTTTGCGGGTCGCCCGCAAGGATCATCGCACGCAATTGCGAGACTGCGGCGTTTGGCTCGCCTCTGCAAGCCAAGGCGCAATCAAAATAGGACGTGCACGATCTCCTTGAACGGCCGAGGCTCGAGAAAGTGTCGCTGCCGCATATCGTGGTCGATGTGCAGAAATACTTGTGCCACCAAGATCTGGTTCACCTGTTCGCCGTCGTCGGACAACGGCATGAACAAGACCTTGATATGGCGCTCTGGTCCCCGATGCTGGGGCGAGATGAACAGACACTCCGAATAGAGGGCGCGATATACACGCACGCATTCGTCATAGAGCGCCAGGACGTGCGTCTTGTACTCCGGCCCTGGCAGTACCTCATCGAGGTATCGGCCTGTCGCGTTCATGCCGAATGCATCAGCATTTTCAGTCCCGACCAGGCGATATCGATAACGGCCCGCCGGTAGCACTTCGACAAGCATCAGGATCGGCAGCAGCTTCGGGATATCGACAGGATCAATGTCGCGGCGTCGAGGCAGCCTCCCCCCGATGGATTGAAGCACCCAGTATTCGAACGCCGCCGTCAGGCGAGCATCGGTGATCGGGGAAAGGGTATTTGCCACATCGAGGGTGGCTGGGAGGGGCATCCACGGAGTTTACGGCGGTTCTCGCCAATATTTTATGAACGCTGTAGCACTCCAAGCGATTCTCGCCAAGTGAGGGTTGATCCAGCAGATGCGAATTACCGACACATAAAATTTTAATTCATTTGTTGCTAGATTCCTGCCGATCGAGCAGAGGTGATGCATGGAATTTGACCCCCGGTCCGAGCTGATCAGCTTATCGAATGATGATGCCGCGGCGTGTGTGCTCGATCCGGAAAAGGGTCTTGTGCTCCTCATTAAAGCGATCGAGGCCTGCAGGCGGCGCAACGAGGGTCGCCCACGATCGGCAGCCTTGTTGGCCGTCTCGATCGACAACATGCAATCGGTGACCGACCTTTTCGGACCCCAGGTCACTGAGCCGGTGTTCACTGGCCTAGCTGCCCGAATTAAGGGATGCCTGCGAAGCAGCTACCTCATCGCTCGCCTGAGCAAGAACCAGTTGGGGGTGGT
>VAZF01000552.1 GCA_005888425.1 Alphaproteobacteria bacterium | reverse complement strand
TTGTGGAACAGTCTTGCGCATTCCGAGCCCGTTCCGGCGCCGCTGTCATAGCCATGCTGCTGGGTGCCGTCCTGCTTTCACCGCCGAACCCGGCCTTTGCCGCCGATGGCAATAAGGGCGACATCATCGTCTCGGCGCCCGGCGCCTCTGCTGACGGTACTGCCGCTGCCGAGCCCTCAGGGACCGGCCCCGTCGTCATGCGGGGTACCCGTCCGGCCGTCCCGAAACCCGGCCCCGGCGTGAGAGGCGAGGCGGCCGCCGCCGGCCGAAACGAGGGCTTTCAACGCTCGCTGCCTTACGGCTCCGGCTGGAACAACGACCTGAATTGGGAAGGGCTCAATACCGAGAACCAGGCCGACACGGTCACGCGATAGGGTGATAAGGCGGCAGGGCCCCGAGCGCGCCCGCTTTGCCCTGGCTCGGCGGATCGGGCGCAAGGGTCCATGACGAAGGATTTATCGCGCTCGGGAGCGCGGTGTGCCGCCTTGGGCTCGGGAGGCTGAGCCAAATCAGTTTCAGTGCGAGTTGCTAAAACGCTGCGGGCGGGCGCGGCGGGTGCGCCCGCGAAAGCACTCAGCTCTAAAAGATTTGCGATCAACCCTCGGGTGATGTTGACGCCGCATCGCCGGCCAGTGATCCTTTGACACGGCCGGTAGGTGTGACGCTCGCCGGTCGCAAGGGGGGATGCACATGACACAGGCCGGCCTGAGCAATGCCCATCCGTGAGCTATTGCGGCGGTTCCGCCGCGCTGCCGCCTGGCTGGTCATTGCCATCTTGGCGGTCGGGCTGTGCGCGTTCGATGCGCGCGCGCAGCTAGTATCGGGTCAGGATCGCGCGCCCCTGCTGGCGGAGCAGGATCAGCTGTTCCAGCGGATGCTGCGCGAACCGGGCAATCTCGATGTGGCATTCGCCTATGCCGCGGTCTCGGCAAAGCTCGGCGACAACGAGGCGGCGGCCACCGCGCTCGAGCGCATGCTGCTGTTCAACCCCAACCTGCCGCGCATCGATTTGGAACTCGGTACGCTGTATTTCCGGATGGGATCGTTCGATCTTGCGCGCGATTATTTCAGTAAGGCGCTGGCGCCAAACGCGCCGTCCGATGTCAGGACGCGAGCGACCCGGTATCTGGAGGAGATCGCCGCACAACAATCGCCAAGCCACTTCCAGGGTTACGTGTTCTTTGGGGCGCAATACCAGACCGACGCGAATGTCGCGCCCGGCTCGCCGCTTATTCATTCGCCGGTCGGCGATGTGCTGCTGAGCAGCCAATTCGTCAAGCGCCCCGACACCAACATCTTCGGTTCCGGCGCGTTTCTCTATTCCTACGATCTCGGCACGCAGAACCGCGATGCGATCGAGGTCACCGGCATCGGGTTTATGAACCACTATTTCCGGACGCAACGGCTCGATCTCGGTTTTGCCGAGGTGACCGCCGGCCCGCGTTTTAATCTGCCGACGCCGGACGACCGCGTCAGCCGCCTCTCGGTCAAGCCCTATGCGATCCTTACCGAAGTCGGGCTGGGCGAGGCTCAGTATTTTAAGAGCTTGGGAACCGGGCTCGAAAGCACGGCAACGCTGTGGGACGACCTCGCGATCAGGACGATCTTCGAGTTCCGCCAGAAGGATTTCTCGAACGCCCGCGACCGGCCGCTCTCCGCCGGGCTCAACGGCAACGACAAGCTCGTCACATTGCAGTTGCGGCAGCGCGTGACTGCCAACTCCGAGCTCCTGGGGCAATTCGATTTTCTCGACCAGGACACGCGCTTCCCCTGGTACGCCAACCGGACCTACGGTCTGACGGCGGGCTATCATATCGCCTATGACGACCCGACCGGCTGGATCGGCTTGCCATGGGAGACGACTGTCGGCGCCAGCCGGTTGTGGAGCCTCTATCAGTCGCCCGATCCGTGCTGCAACACGAGCAGCAATCCGGCAATCTTTGTGCCGGCCAGCCGTCACGATCGGCGCTGGCGGTACGGCATCGCGCAGGCCGTGCCCGTCACCGACAATGTCGCCCTGGTCGTGCAATTTCAGCGCGACATCGTCTCGTCGAACCTGTCGCTTTATGCCTATACCAGCAATTCCGTGCTGATCGGTTCGCAGATCAAGTTCTAGGAGCACATGCGATGCCCGGGCTTTATTCATCTTTGCCGCGCTCCGCCGCGATCGGTGTGCTCCTCGCTGCGGTCGCGAGCAGCGCCGG
>VAZF01000551.1 GCA_005888425.1 Alphaproteobacteria bacterium | reverse complement strand
TGGCGCGTCAACCACGGCGTGACGCACAGCGTCTACATCAACGACCCCAATGGCTACGGGGTCGAGTTCCTTTACGAACTGCCGCGCGAGATGTGGGAAAACGACATCCAGGGCGCGATCGACTATCTCGAAAACCTGCCGACCGAAGGACCGGAAGCGCTTCTCGACCGCACCGACTCGCCGAGCTTCGGGCAGAAGGAGCCGGCCTCCGCCCCGGCGGAATAGACCCAGTCTGCGGAAAAACAAAGCGCGGCGGCTGAGCCGCCGCGCCCTGCGCCTCGGACTTAAATCGGAAACTAGGCCGCCGCGTGGCCTTTCGGCGCCTGCTCGTCCTTGTCGAAATCGAATTCGACCTTGCCGCCATGCGGGTCGTCGAAGAACAGCTGCCACAGGCCGCCGCGCACGCTCTCGAGGGGGAGCCGGCGCAGCTCGTATTTGATGCCGGCCTTCTCGAGCTTCGCGGCGGTAGCCGGCAGGTCGGTCGCGGTAAAGGCCATGTGGTCGATGACCCCGGCGCGCACCTCGTTCAGTTGCTTCCGGTGGATGACATGCAGGATCGGCTGGTCGCCGACATAGAGCCAGTAGCCGGGGAACTGGAAATTCGGCCGCGGGCCGACCTCGAAGCCGAGGAGGTCGCAGTAGAACTTCTTGGTCTCTTCGAGGTCGTCGCTCAACACCGTGAAGTGGTTCATCCCTTGAACGCTCATGCGCATCTCTCCTTTGCAAGAGCAGCCGGTTGGGGCGAGCCCAGGGCATGTGGACCCGCAGCAGCCTGATCTCTCGGAGATAGAAATGGCGGACGGGCGGCTCTGCGTCAATCGCAGCCCATGCCCGGCCGCGGCATGCTATGGGAAAGCCGGCGCGAAAGCCGGCCGCGACAGGGTGGCGAGATGAGGCAAAGATGCCGGATTTTAGTGATGAGCCTCGGGCTGCTGCTGGCGCTCGGCATGTCGGGACCCGCCTCGGCTCAGAAGCAGGGTGGCACCTTGCGGGTCTATCACCGGGACAGCCCGGCCTCGATGTCGATCCACGAGGAGGCGACCTGGTCGACGATCATGCCGATGATGGGCGTCTTTAATAACCTCGTGCTCTATGACCAGCACATCAGACAGAACAGCCTCGCGACGGTTCGGCCCGAACTGGCGACGAGCTGGAGCTGGAATGAGGACGGCACCGAGCTGACGTTCAAATTGCGCCGCGATGTCAAATGGCATGACGGGAAGCCCTTCACCGCCGCCGATGTCAAATGCACCTGGGATCTGTTGCTCGGCCGCGGCAAGGAGAAGTTGCGGCTCAACCCGCGTGAGACCTGGTATCTCAACCTCGCCGATGTCACGACCAAGGGCGAGGACGAAGCGACCTTCCACATGAAGCGGCCGCAACCGGCGTTTCTCGCACTGCTCGCTTCGGGAGACTCGCCGGTCTACCCCTGCCACGTCTCGCCGCGCGAGATGCGTGCGCATCCGATCGGCACCGGGCCATTCAAATTTGTCGACTACAAGCCAAACCAATCGCTGAAACTCGAACGCAACCCGGATTACTGGAAGCCTGGCCTGCCCCATCTCGACGCCATCGAATATACGATTGTACCGAACCGCTCGACGGCGGTGCTCGGCTTTATCGCCGGCACCTTCGACATGACCTTCCCGCACGAGATTACCGTGCCATTGCTGAAGGACATCCACAGCCAGGCGCCGCAGGCGATCTGTGAAACCGTGCCGCTCAATGTCTCCGTCACCGTCGCCGTCAACCGGAAGCCGCCCTTCGATGACATCGAAGCGCGGCGCGCGGTCGCGATGGCGCTCGACCGGCAAGCCTTTATCGACATTCTCGGTGAGGGACAGGGCGATGTCAGCGCGGTCATGCTGCCGCCGCCGGAGGGTATCTGGGGCATCCCGCTCGACATGCTGCGGCCGCTGCCGGGCTACGCGCTCGGCGTCGAGAAAAGCCGCGAGGAAGGGCGCGCGATCATGCGGCGGCTCGGCTACGGGCCGGAAAAGCCGCTGAAGGTCACCGTGTCGGCGCGCAACATCGCGGCCTATCGCGATCCCGGCGCGATCCTGATCGATCAGCTGAAATCGATCGGTATCGAGGGCGAATTGGAAACCGTCGAGACCGCCAACTGGATCCCCAAGCTGATGCGAAAAGACTTCACGCTGGCGGTCAGCCTGTCAGGCAGCGCGGTCGACGATCCCGACCAGATCTTCTACGAGAGCTATGTCTGTAAATCGCCGCGCAACTACACCAGCTATTGCAACCCCGAGGTCGAGACGCTGATCGACCAGCAATCGGTTGAGACCGATCCGGAAAAGCGCAAGCGGATCGTGTGGGATATCGAGCGCCGGATGATCGAGGAAGGGGTGCGCCCGGTCATCTATCACGCGCGCCAAGCTACCTGCTGGCAGCCGCAGGTCAAGAACATCACGATGATGGTCAACAGCGCCTATAATGGCTGGCGCATGGAAGACGTCTGGCTCGAAAAGTAGGGTATTCGCCCTTTTTCCTCGACGACGCTTGGCCGGGCCGGCCGTCCGATAACGGAATGGTGCATCGTCCCGCGGCGTTTTGATCCGGCAGATCGGAACAGCACGGGATTGCCGAAATGTTGAAAATTCTGATGGCCGGGATGGCGCTCGGGATCGGGATTGCCGGGGCGGGCGCCGCATTGGCGCAGATGCCTCGCAAGCCCGCGCCGGCGGACACACCGCGCCTCCTGCTGGTCGATGACGAGCACAAGCATAAGAACAAGCACGAGAAGAATTTTGGCCGGCGCGGCGATGACGACGAGGACCGCGACGAAGATGACAATCGCGGCCGTTCGTCGAACCGCACGTCACGCGGGAGGTCGAGCTGGTCGCAAGGCTATTACAGCGCCTCGCCTTATGCCGGCGCGCCGCGCGGCTATAGCGGTTACGGTTACTACGAGCCGCGCTACTACGATTATCCCCGTCAAATCGAATCACCCCCGCAGCGTCTTGGCCGGGCTTGGCCCG
The DNA here is from genome assembly GCA_005888425.1 of Alphaproteobacteria bacterium. Lineage (GTDB taxonomy): Bacteria > Pseudomonadota > Alphaproteobacteria > ATCC43930 > CGMCC-115725 > DATARH01. The sequence continues at coordinate 2,814 of VAZF01000551.1, read as the reverse complement.
GCCATCCACGAGAAGCCGCTCGTGGGTCCTCGGGCCAAGCCCGGGGAAAACGAATTGGGGTGTTCGAACCTCAATGGATTTCGGCCTGGATATTCCGGGGCGCCGCATCGGCGAGCGCGGAACCCATGAATACGGGTCTCTGGAATATGGATTCCGGGCTCTGCCCTGCGGTAGCCCGGAATGACGATGGAGGTGCGGCGATCAGGCGGCGGCGAGCGAGATGCCGAGCGCTTGGAGATCGGGCGCGATGCGCGGCGACAGGACGCCGACCTTCCCCAAATTGCGCACCAGCCCTTGATGCAGGTCGCGACGGAAGAATTTGCGGAAGGCGGTCTCTTCGCCGCCCGCGGCGCGGTCGCGTCGGTACTGGCGGATCGTTTCGATGTCGGCCTTGTCGAAGCCCATATCCTCGTAAGCGCCGAGCGGGAAGATGCCGCGCAGCGTGCGATTGAGCGCCCAGACCGCGAAATCCTCCATCTCGCGGCGCTCGGCCGCGCTCGCCTCGGCGACGACGGCGGGGAGGGACAGCATGCCGAACCCCATATGCCGCGCCTCGTCCTGCAGAATGCGGCGGCAGATCTGGCAGAGCACCGGATCTTTCGACGACTCGGCCAGCATACGGAACAGCGACACCGCGAAGGTCTCGGCAACCAGCTGCAGCCCGATCGTCTTCAGATACCAGGCCGAGGTGCCGAGCAAGGTGTCGAAGATTTCCTGGACATTGCCGGCGAGCGGATAGGTCTCGCCGTCGAGCCGCAGCGCGATGTAGCGATGCAATACCTCGTTGTGGCGCGCCTCGTCGACGACCTGGCTGGCCTGGAACAGCTTGGCGTCCTGCCCGACCACATTCTCGACCATCTGGCTGCACACCAGCATCGCGCCGTGCTCGCCGTGCATCAGTGTCGAGATGCGCCACCGCGCCACGAGGCGGTTGATCTCGACCCGCTGCGTCGGTGACAGCCGGTTCCAGAACGGGCTGCCGTGAATGTCGACAAGATCGTCGGCGATCAGGCCGCCATCGGTGTCGAGCGGCGTCTCCCAGTCGATATCGGTGGCGGCGTTCCACTGGTCGATCTTGGCCTGCTCGTAAAGTCGCCGCATATCGGCGTGCTCGCCATCGTAATCGTGGCGGAAATACGCGGTGTTGCTGGTTTCGATGTAATGACCGCGTTCCATCGGATCCTCCGGGGTCGAAGGCGCCATCATAGCACCTTTTCCGCCGATTTGTTGCGCCGCCCGCTGCATATGAACGCCGCGGCTCCCGCCTTTGTCCGCAAGGGTGCCGGCCGTGGCGTACCCCCGGGCCGCCCCGGCCGCTCCAATCCGTTGTAGGTGCGCCGATTTGGCCGCGTTGCAGTCGGGCCGATTGCCGCAATGTCGGACAAAACCGCGCCGCCTGCTGGATTTATCGACGAAACCTTAACCGCGTTGTTGCTACGATAGGTGAGGGCGCCGTGGCACCGGCGCCGCTACTGATCTGGAGAGTTTCGGCGCGATGTTGATGACGCTCGTCATCCTGGTGCTTTGCACCGCTTTGCCGGTGCTGGGCGTGGCGCACATCGCAGAGTCGCGGCGCCGCGGCCGGGCCGAGCGGGAAGCGCTCGAGAGCGAGCGGCGTTTCCGCCAGCTCGCGGAAAGCTCGTTCGACATGATCGTGCGCTTTGAGCCGCGCACCCAGCAGCGCACCTACATCTCGCCGGCCGTGCGCCGCCTTTACGGGTACGAGCCCGACGAGGCGATGAAGCTCTCGGCGGCCGAGATCATCCATCCCGAGGATCTGCCGAACGTGCGGGAGGCGCTGTATCGGCTCGAACATGCCGATCACGAGCCGATCACCTATCGCGGCCGGCGCAAGGATGGCAGCTACATCTGGGTCGAGGCGAGCCTGACGCGCTCGACAAACCCCGAAACCGGAACGCCGGAAGTCGTCAGCGTTGTGCGCGACGTCAGCGAGCACGTCCGCTATGAGGCGGCGTTGCGCCAAGCCAAGGAGCAGGCCGATGCGGCGAGCCGCGCCAAGTCGGAATTCCTCGGCACGATGAGTCATGAGCTGCGCACGCCGTTGAACGCGATCATCGGCTTCACCGAGATCATGAAAGAAGGCGTGATGGGGCCGCTCGACAACCCGCATTACCGGTCCTACATCGCCGACATTCATTTCAGCAGCACGCACCTCCTGAATCTGATCAACGAAATTCTCGATGTGACAAAAGCCGAAGCCGGCAAGCTCGAAGTCCAGGAGCAGGTGTTCGATTTGCGCGATGTCATCGAGGCGGTCGTGCGGATCAGCGGTCCGCCGATCGACAAGGCGGGCGTCACGGTCGGGATCGATCTTCCGCCCGATCTGCCGCGATTGCAGGCGGATGAGGGCAAGACCCGGCAGGTGTTCTTCAACCTCGTCAGCAACGCGGTGAAGTTCACCCCGGCGGGCGGGCGGATCGACATCTCCGCCCGGTTCGACCGCGAACGCGGTCTGGCGGTCACTGTCGCCGATACCGGCATCGGCATCGCGCCGGAGGATCTGAACCGCGTGCTCGAACCCTTTGTGCAGGTCGACAGCTCATTGAGCCGGCGTCATCAGGGCACCGGTCTCGGCCTGCCCGCCGTCAAGGGCATCATGGAACTGCATCGCGGCACGATCGAATTGCAGAGCACGCTCGGCCGCGGCACCCGAGCGACGATCACCTTCCCGCCCGATCGCGCCGTCCTGGAACCCGCCCTGACGCGGCCGCAGCCGGCGGTCTGACGGGGCGCGCCGGTCTGCTGCTATTTCCGGTGGTATTTGACGACGCGTCGCACGCGCGGCGTCCATTC